>JAPSLU010000368.1 GCA_031180405.1 Bacillus sp. (in: firmicutes)
TCACAATTTACACGCCCGATTGAATCCGCAACAAAGGTAGCTATGGAGTTGGCAAAAGGGAATTATAAAGCTCGTACGTATGAAGATCATTTGGATGAAACAGGCATGCTCAGTCAGTCTATTAATATCCTGGCTAGAAATCTCCAGGACATGACAAGGGCTCAGGAAATGCAACAGGATCGCCTTCAGACACTTATCGAGAATATGGGGAGCGGCCTCATATTAATTGATGGAAGAGGCTATATCAACCTAGTCAATAGAGCATATAAAGAATTATTTGAAGTAGACTCTGCAAGCTTTCTTTATCAACTTTATTATGATGCCTTTAGACATCAGGAAATTATTGAAATTGTGGAAGAGATTTTTATGACAGAAGTAAAGGTTAGAAAACAACTCCACCTTGCACTAAAAATCGAACGCAGGCATTTTGAGGTATACGGTGCACCAATCATTGGTACAAATGATGAATGGAAAGGAATAGTCCTTGTATTCCATGATATAACTGAATTGAAAAAGCTTGAACAAATGCGAAAAGACTTTGTAGCAAATGTTTCTCATGAGTTAAAAACACCGATAACTTCTATTAAAGGCTTTAGTGAAACTTTATTAGACGGGGCCCTTAGCGATAAACAAACTGCCGAGTATTTTCTTTCAATCATTTTAAAGGAAAGTGACCGACTTCAAACACTAATACAAGATTTATTAGATTTATCAAAAATTGAACAACAAGGGTTCCAACTTTCCATACAACCATGTGATTTAAGAGAAATTCTAAACGATGTATCTGTGATGCTAGAAAGTAAAGCGAAAGAAAAAGAAGTAGATCTAACTGTTTCCCTTCCTGACGGCTTGCTTTATATTGAAGGAGATATTTACCGTTTAAAACAGATTTTTATTAATTTAATGAATAATGCAATAACATACACCCCGCAGGGCGGATCCGTTCATGTAAAGGTGGATAAACATGAACATTATGCGCTTGTAACGGTATCGGATACAGGGATAGGGATTAAAAAAGAAGAGATACCTAGAATATTTGAAAGGTTCTACCGGGTTGATAGAGCGAGAAGTCGAAACTCTGGAGGTACCGGCCTGGGCTTAGCAATAGTAAAACACTTGGTGGAGGCGCATAAAGGACAAATAAGTGTTGAGAGTAAAGTCGGGCAAGGGACAACATTTACGGTAAAACTATTTAAAAAAATGGGGAACCTTTATTAAATCAAGACTAAAAATTGGTTATTTCGACATACTTTACAAATAATTTACATCAAATTTATTATTGCTTAATAAAAGATTGGTATTATACTAAGTGAAAACCCCTTCATCCAAGGAGCCAATCTTTTGGACGTGAGTCACGTACTCACGTCCCTTTTTTTATTTCTCCATTGATAAAGTATGTATTCCTTCTGTCACTAGTGATCTCATAGCACATTGATATGCCTAAAAATCCAAATTATATGAAACTTTTTGCGAGTGAAAATCGTATGTAAAGTATCAAAATAGAATAGACATAATGTAAGAAAGGTAGGGGGTCAAATGTTGAGTTTGAAGCGAGTGTTTACCATCTTCGGTTTTGCCTTATTAGTTATTGTTTTAGCAATTGTTGCATTTACTTCATGGTATACCGTTGATGAATCAGAGCAAGCAGTTATGATTACTCTAGGTGAAGTTGAAGAGGGGATTAGTGAACCAGGCTTACACTTTAAATATCCTTGGCCAATTCAATCAGTAGAAGTTCTTTCTAAGGAAACCTTTAGTCTTCAATTCGGCTATGAAGAAACGGAAGATGGTGAGTTGAAAGATTTTCCAAAGGAAACCAAAATGATTACCGGTGATGAAAACATTGTTTTAGCAGATATGGTTGTCCAATGGAAAATAACCAATCCAGGGAAGTATTTATTTAATGCAGAAAATCCAACAGAAATGCTGAAGGATGCTACTTCAGCAAGTTTAAGAAGTATTATTGGTAGCTCGACAATTGATGATGCCTTAACATCAGGAAAAGTAGAAATTGAAAAGCAAGTACAAGAGTTATTAACGACCCTAGTTGAGGAGTATGATATTGGAATTACGATACTGGCTGTTAAATTACAGGATGTAGATTTACCGAATGAAGAAGTTAGAAAAGCTTTTACGAATGTAACGGATGCTCGTGAAACAATGAATACTAGGAAAAATGAAGCAAATAAATACCGTAATAAACGGACAGAAGAGGCACAAGGGGAAAAAGATGCGATTATGTCTTCTGCTGAGGGAGATAAAGCTGCACGTATGGAAGAGGCGCGTGGAGATGTCGCGCAGTTCAACGCAATCTACAATGAGTATGTCAATGCGAAGGAAATAACAGAAAAGCGTTTAGTATTAGAAACGATTGATCAAGTTCTTCCAAATGCTGAAATTTATATTATGGAGGATAATGGTAATACAATGAAGTATTTACCGATCAAAGATAGCGCCACAACTAAACCTCTAGCACCTGCTGAACAGGAAGGAAGTGAAAGCAATGGACAATGATAATGTAGTAAGTATGGAAGAGAAGAAAACTGCATTTTCCTTTAAGGGATATCTTCGTGGAGGAATTATTCTGCTCATTACTATATTGTTACTTGTAATAGTCTTGACAAACCTTTTTATTGTTAAAGAAAATGAGTATAAGGTTGTTCGCCAATTTGGTGAGGTTGTGCGTATTATTGAAAAGCCGGGATTAAACTATAAGATTCCTTTTATTCAATCGGTTACCACGCTTCCAAAATATCAAATGACATATGATGTGGAAGAAGCTGAAATTAATACTAAAGATAAAAAACGTCTCATAATTGACAACTACACAGTTTGGAAGATAAGTGATCCAAAAAAAATGATTTCAAACGCTAGATCAATTATAAATGCAGAAACTAAGATGGCAGAATATGTTTTTTCAACTGTTCGTTCAGAATTAGGTCAACTAAACTATGATGAAATTATTAACGATGAAAAATCATCAAGGGGTAGTTTAAACGATAAAGTAACTGATATTGTTAATAATTTGCTTGATGAAGGGAATTATGGAATTGTTGTAACAGATGTTCGAATGAAAAGAACAGATCTTCCTGCTGAAAATGAGGAATCTGTCTTCACTCGAATGATTTCCGAGCGTGAATCAACTGCTCAAGGATATCTATCAAAAGGTGATGCAGAAAAAAATCGAATAATTGCGGAAACAGACCGTGAAGTAAAGGAAATGCTTGCTAAAGCGGAAGCAGATGCAGAAGTTATTCGTAGTGAAGGTGAAAAAGAAGCGGCAAGGATTTATAACACTGCTTATTCAAAAGACCCAGAATTCTATGAAATGTATCGTACTTTACAGTCTTATAAACAAACAATTGATGAAGAAACTGTTATTATTATTCCATTTGATTCGCCTTATGCTAGCTTGTTAAAGGGCGCACAATAAGATATTAATTTATACGTAGACCCTAGTTTTCCTTTCTATTTGTAGTCATGATAAAATAGAAGGGGAAACTAGGTTTTTTTGCATGGTAGGAATATTGCGGACAAAAACTTGTTCGTATGAATATAGGAGGCAGTAAACTTTGACGAAGAAGCTTGTATTAATTGATGGAAATAGTATTGCATATCGAGCATTTTTTGCCCTACCTTTATTAAACAATGATAAAGGTGTACATACGAATGCCATATATGGATTTACGATGATTTTAATGAAAATATTAGAGGATGAGAATCCTTCACACATGCTTGTTGCATTTGATGCTGGAAAGACTACATTTAGACATAAAACCTTTCAGGAATACAAGGGTGGGAGACAAAAAAC
>JAPSLU010000369.1 GCA_031180405.1 Bacillus sp. (in: firmicutes)
TTGTAACTACCTTCGTGGATACAAGTAATCAAAAAGTTCGTGATCAAATTGCCCCAAATAAACTAATTAGCCGCTTGGGTAAATTCACGATGGATAGTTTCCCTTTTGTATTGGATTCGTTTCGGATTCCTGTTTCTAAAGTATCGAGAATGAAGTTAATTACAAATAACATTGATCTGACCAAATTAATTATGAACGATCCACTATCGGCAGGGACAAGAATTCCTTTGCGATTTCTGAGAACCTTCTTAAATATGAAATCAATGATTGAACCTGAATATTTTGACATTTGTCCTTTATTACTTATCCATCCTGAAGTAGATCCAATGACACCGTTTAATTTAAGTGAATCCTTTTATAAGCGATTACAATGCAAGAAAAGATGTGTAATTCTAGAAGGAGCTGGACATTTTCCGATAGAACAACCAGGTGTCGAGCAGATGAAAATAGCTGTATTAAATTTTTTATTTGAGATTGAAAATAATTTTGAGTCCAAAGAAGACTAATTTATATACTGTCGACGATAATTTTATAACGCTAGTACATTAAATTAGTTATTCAACTAAACCAGCTAATAGTTTGTCAACATTTTTCAATAAAAAGATTAATAACACCATGATATACTAAAATTGCTCACGCCAAATAACCTTCCTCTATACTTAAATTGGAAGGTTTTGTTTTATTTAGTTAGATATAGCTATTAAGCTATATCTTGGAAGGTAGTTTTGCTTTTTAGTAAGGCGTAGATCCAATTTAAGAGCTTATTAACACATGCAATAACTGCTACTCTGAAGGGTTTTCCTTCTGCACGTTTCTTATCGTAAAACTCTCTTAATCTTTTATTACGTGCAATTATCTCATCAGTCGTTTTCTTCTTACGAGAATCACGAATACCACTTTGAACAGCCATATACAGGGCATGGCGGAGCCTACAAGAACCTCGTTTGGTAATTCGATTAACTGATGCGGTAAACTTTCCAGAAGAGTAAACGCTAGGATCAACTCCAGCGAATGCAACTAGCTTTTTGGCATCATTAAACCGATCTATCTCACCAACTTCGGAAATAATCGTGGCGGCGATTTTTTCTCCGATTCCAGGGATAGACCGGAGTATATGATATTCTTCAATTTCTTTAGCGAGGGCATCTATTTCATCTGCAATCTTAGATAGATGCTCTTGGTATTGAAGAACAATATTGACTAACATCTCAAGATTAAAAATATGACTCTGATAAAGGTTGTTTTGAAACGGGTTACGAAGAGCTGCTTCTCTTAACTTTTGTGCCTTTTCGATTGCCCATTTATCTGAACGACTCGTACATAGCGAAGCAATTTTCTCAGCTAATTCTTTTTCACTTGCTTTTAAAACTGCCTCAGAAGTTGGAAATGCTAGTAAGGTAAGCAATGATACTTTTGAATACAAACTTCCAAATACACCTCTATACTCAGGAAATACCTGATCTAATAGGGAGTGAAGCTGTAACTTTGTTTTTGCTGATATTTCCGCAATACTCTCTTGTTGTCTAGTAAGATTTCGAAGGTTCAGGAGTTGAATACCACGTTTCTTATACGGCTCTAATTCTTCTTTATAATACAGCTCACAAAGGTGATAAGCATCAACTGCATCTGTTTTTACCTTTCGCAAACTTGAACTCTTTGCTCTGTGTGAGATAAGAGGATTGACAACAATATAAACATAATTTTGCTCCTCAAGGAATTGAATGACAGGAATATGATAGTGTCCAGTTGACTCTAAAACGACCGAAGGTTGATAACCACCAGCTGAACTCTCAACCTCTTTAAGGAACTCTAATAAACTACCTAAACCTTCAGTATTGTGTTTGATACTAAAGCTCTTACGATAAGGTTTGCCTTTATCTAAAAATGCTTGAATCTGACTTTCACCTTTTGATACATCCAGACCAATGACTGGATTCATACAATATCTCCTCCTAGAAATAAATACATCATTTGTCGGTAACCCCTAAGGCTTCTTGTAATGTCATAGGTTCGCTTGTTAAACGGGATCTCTTTGTCCCAACCAGCCTGAAACATGTTTATACAAGTAGGGGGTGAACAGTTTAGCTAACGGGATTGTTTCCCACGGGTGCGACGTTCTACCCCGACTATCGTTATCATAAGAGCATATAAAAATAGGTCAACCAGAAAAATCTGGCTAACCTTATATTACGAACGGGTGCGTTAGTTTAACAATTCAATATTATAAGAACGGAACTCCATAAATTTTAGAGTTCCATTTTTTGTAAGTATATCAACATAAACTTTGACAGAGCCTAATATTTAAAAATTATTTAACCTCTTTTATAGTAAGACATATCTCTTTTGCTTCCAAAATTTTGTCTACTTAGAATCAGTCATTTTAAAAAACCTCTTAAATTTTGAACAACATCTTTCATGTCTATATATAAATATTTTGTTGTAACGCCGATATCCCCATGTCCGAGTGCCTTTGAGATTAATGGAATACTTGTACCATTATCTAGTAAATTTTTAGCAAACCCTCTACGAAGTGCATGAGGATTAATATTTTTCAAATTGTACATTTTGCTATATTTGTGTAATCTTTTTTGTATATTGTTGTGTGAAGGAGAAGTTGAAACTTCATCTCCAAACCTTGTAATAAATAATTTCTTATTATTCTTCTTATAATCTCTTCTGATTATCTTGTTCTGATTAATTAATACTTTTAAAAGTTTGTTCATTGTTTCATCAAATGGGAGAATTAAACCTTGATGATTCTTCATTATTTCACCATCAAGAACAAGTGTATTATCATCAAAATTAATATGAGTTTCTTCCAATTGAGAAATAGTATTTATTCTTACCCCTGTTTTGTACATTACCAAAACCGCTACTGCGTCACGTAATTCAACAAAATGATTCAAATCTAAAAGTGATAATAGAAGGTTAACTTCTTCATCAGTAGCACCTTCTTTTACTTTTTGATCCACCTTTACTTTAATGGTTTTCCAAAATTTCGTTTCAACCCAACCATTATCAAAGCAACGTGAAAGGAACGCTTTTAGACACTTTAATCTTGTAAGTTTAGTTTGATTAGATACCTTCATTGATTCAAGCCATTTTATAGATTAAATCAACTGAAATATCGTTTAAGTATATTGCATTAGTAATTGCTAGAAAGTGATTAACATGAAGCCGATAATCACTTATTGTACGACTTCTATAACCGCTTACCTCCATTTGTCTAATAATGATCTGAAGCGCTTTTTCAACGGTCATAGAATCGGTCATTGGTTCTTTTGAAACCATATCCACATTAGGAAATTCATGTAATGAACCGTTTAGTAATCCTCTTACATCAACTTCAATTTCCATTAAACTTTTACGTTTTGACACAACAAAAAACACCTCCATTATATTCAATGTATAAGTCGTTAACGATGTTTGACCGTTAATTGACCGTTTCATTAAATGAATGAAGGTGTTGATTTGAATGGGTTCTAACCCTTTTTTATGACGCGCCTTAGAGGATTCGAACCTCTGACCGTACGCTTAGAAGGCGTATGCTCTATCCAGCTGAGCTAAAGGCGCATGTTTAAATGATCAATTCTATTCATAAAAATGGCTCCGCAGGTAGGACTCGAACCTACGACCGATCGGTTAACAGCCGATAGCTCTACCACTGAGCTACTGCGGAACAACATCATGGTGGGCCTAAATGGACTCGAACCATCGACCTCACGCTTATCAGGCGTGCGCTCTAACCAGCTGAGCTATAGGCCCACATATGTAAATCGATATGTATGTTGGAGCGGG
>JAPSLU010000370.1 GCA_031180405.1 Bacillus sp. (in: firmicutes)
TACCTTATTTCTATATTCGGTAGGTGTAATCCCTACTTTTGTTTGGAAAACCTTACTAAAATGTCGTTGATCCGTATAACCAACTTTCACGGCAATATCATAGACCCGTAATGAGTAATCAACTAAAAGTTCCTTAGCTCGTTCTATTTTACGGCGAATCACATACTGACTAAACGTTTCACCCGTAGTCTTCTTAAAATATTCACTAAAATAAGTAGGATGTAAATGAATGAGATCTGCGGCATCAGATAAAGAGATAGAGTCATGTATATTCTCATCAATCCATTCCCTTACCCTCTCTATTAACTGATTTGTACTATTTGTCTGTATGGCTTGCAGTTCTGACAAACAATATTCCTGTAATTTTCTAATTACATTTAAAGCATTTGTTTCATTTATTATTGGCTTATATTCAAATCCAATGATATTGAATTTTATTAAATAAGAATTAACGACTCGAATCGTCATATTTACAAAAGCACGAAGAGTGATCATATCTTCTAATTTCTTATACCATTTTTCAAACTCCTCAAGGCTTTGGGTGTTTTTACTTTCAAGAGCATTGAACAGAAAATATTCATATTGCTTTAACCTCGACATATCCTTTTGGTTAAGCTCGCTTTTAACAGCATACTCCCTTTCAAATCGATCAAACAATTCTTGGACATCTTTTTCTTTTATTGGCTTTAGTAAATAATCGAATGCGTGATTTTTAAGTGCCTGTTGAACATATGAAAATTCGTCATGGCCTGTTAAAAAAACAACTGGAATGGAGATCCCTTGATTAATTAATTGTTGGGACATCAAAAGGCCGTCCATCTCAGGCATTCGGATATCAGAAAGAATTAAATTTGGTTGCAGTTCTTTAGCCAATTCAAACCCTTCGTGACCATTCCATGCCTCACCACATACATTCCAATTTGGTGCAACACGAGAAATCAACTTATTAACTCCCTTACGGATTATAGGTTCATCATCGACAATTAAGTAACTCGGCATAACTACACACCTACCTTATAAGCTTTCGTTTCCATTTCAACTATAGGAATATGAATATGGACAGAAGTTCCACCTTCAGGATTTTGTTTCAGTAAAAGTCCATACTCTTCTCCAAAAACAATTTTAATTCGTTGATTCACATTACGTAAGCCAATACCTACCGGAGAGTCTGGATTATTTAATGAAATTAGTTCTTTTAATGTTTGGTTAATAACCTCCAAACGTTCATCAGCTATTCCCTTACCATTATCGGAGATGATAAAGTGTAATTCATTTCTTTCCTTTTTCCCGATTATTTTGATTAAACCACCATCGCGTTTCCCATATAATCCGTGCTGAAATGCATTTTCGACAAGAGGTTGAAACAACAATGGAATGGAGTAATAGTGTAAAATACTTGGTTCAATGTCATACTCTACCTGAATAGAATCCCCCACCATAATTTGCTGTATTGTTAAATATTGACGGATATAATCTACTTCTATTTCTAAAGGGACGTGCTTCTGATGAGTTTTAATGCTATATCTTAAAATTGAACCCAAACTAGTTGTCATGTCGACAACATCATGATTGTCATGAATGTCTGCTAGCGATCGAATGGCTTCTAAAGTATTGTAAAGAAAATGCGGTCTTATTTGCATCTTTAAATTATTTAGCTCAGCTTCCTTTTGTTGAATGTTATATTCATAAACTTCATGAATTAATTCCTTTATTTGAGAACTCATTCTATTAAAGGTATGTCCTAAACTTCCGATTTCATCTTGGCTACTTACTTCTAACGAAACATCGTAATTCCCGCTTTCAACCATTTTCATTTTCCGGCGTAATTCGCGAATAGGACGAGTAAGACTTTCTGAAAACCATAACGTAACAAATGTTGTCACGATTCCAAATAATACGAGCATAAATATGATAATCTTCCTTATGAGAATGAAAGAATTTGAGATTTCATCCGAAGTAATGATGACACTCACTTTCCAACCTGTTTTTTTTGAAATGAGGTTTTCAAGAAATAGTGTTTCATTGTTTACTTTTAGTATTTTAGATTGTGCTAAGCTATTTGATTGAATTTCTTTTAGGTAAAGGTTATTTTGAGAAAAAATAATTTGGTCATTCGCATCTCTTAAAATTACATTTGAATCCTTACCAAGTCCAACATCATTTAACACATTGGCTATCCCTTGAAAATTAGCATCAATTAAGATAGCACCAAGATTTTTACCATTATCCGATTTTACTAGTCGTGAAATAAGAAATAGATCATGATAGAGCACAGTAAATCTTCCATCACGATTCGAATTGACTGTGTAGACCACATTGCCATTTGCTTTTAATGTCCTTTTATACCAATCTGCCTTTTTCCACTCATAATTCTGATTTAAGTTAACATAAACACGGGAGTTAAAATAATATCTCCCATCTTCACGAAATAAAGAAACGTTTAGTAAGTCTTCTCGTGGATTTAACATAATATTGTTAAACATGTTTTCAAAGAACTTATATTCCTTGTACTTCTCACCTTGAGTCAGTTGTCGATCCGTATTCCGTAAAATATCCATCACATCATGATGAAAATATGGGAACAAGCTGAGACGCTCTAATTCTTCAAGATAGGTCTCTAAATGTCGATTTATGACTTCTACTGTTTGTTTTGCATGCCTATGTGAAGCACGTTCCATTTCATAGGAAAAAAAAGTATGGGCAACAATTAGAATGATGATATTTAGGACAATGATAAGGGGGAGATATACAGCCAAAAGCTTCTTCTTAATACTTTTTAGAGCAAACCACCTCATACTAAAGGACTCCCCCTCATTACTGTTTTCTAAGTAAGCGTTATCATAATATGATAGCAAATCTCTTTGCTTGTAGGACAAAGGATAACTTGCCTCTTATTTTTTTATGTATGATAAATATAATTATCTATTAATTTATCATATATTTTCGTAAAAAAGTGGGATTCCTGGAAGAATTAATAGAATGTTTTTCAAATGAGGAGGATTTATTAGATTGTCAGGACATCGGATCTCAACGTTGCTTATGAAAAATTTTACCAAACTTGTTAATAAAACAAAAAGGCAGTCCTTTATCAAGGAGCGCCTTCTTCCAAAAACACTGTAAATATTCATTTTTCACTCCTCATAAACTTTAAATGCCAAGGTAATAGAAAGACAAATACAAGAACATATACAGGTATAGAGTACCATGTCTTCCATCCTTTGTTTACCATATATCCAGAAGCCACTGCACCCCATTCGAGAAGGTAAGCAATGGCTGCCCATACCCATTTAAAAGCAATAGACTTGATTTCGGTTAAAAAATTCAGATAAATTAGGCCAAGTGCTAGCGGAACAAATGATACAAAAATGTAGTCAATCAGATAAGTGTTAGGGGAAGGTCCGATTTGAAATCCTTTAAAAACATCGCCAACTAAGGCGTCACCAAGCCATGCCCCAAAGCCAAGGATTCCTACACTATAATAGATCTCTTTTAAAGTCAGCTTTTTTGGCATGAAAAACAGAACTAACAATAATACCCCAATGATTGTATACGCGAACCACATAATGAAACACAATCCTTTCAATAACAGCAACTTCCGATTGGTTGTCTTTACCTTAAAATATCCATATTTGTAACAGGTTATACAATTGCAGGGAGTTGGCGTTCACAGAAATGATTTTAAAACATAATTTTAACGGTTAAGTGCATGCTAATAGAAGTAAAAAGGAGGTATATAAATGTGGATTAAGTATGAAAAAAGATTATTAAGATTAATATTCGGATGTGGTATTTTTTTA
>JAPSLU010000371.1 GCA_031180405.1 Bacillus sp. (in: firmicutes)
AGGCCTAACAAATACCTGTTCAATATTAAGTTCGGAAAATGCCTGTTCCAGCAGATAGGATGCAAGAAGAGTTCCTGTACCTGACTCATGGTGTGCGCCCATAGAAGATAGACCGACTATTTTATTAATGCCGGCAGCCTGCACTGCCTCCTGGTAATGACTAATCATCAGTCGAACATCATCCATGTAATTTTCAGACTTTGGATCTTCAGGTGTTAACAAAAAAGCTGATTTCCCACCATTAAAAGCCCTTTTTAAAGCTTCTTTATCGAGATAGTCAGCAACAACAACTTCAATACCCATTTTTCTAAATTTATGGGCTTTAACTTCGTTTCTAACAACAGCCCTTACCGACTGACCTTTCTTGAAAAGGTTAGTAGCCAACATAAGTCCTATCTGTCCTGTTGCACCTAATATAATATTCATATACTACCTCCAGTTAAATATAAATAAGATTGACTTCCCCTTTAAAATAATTAAATAATAAAAACAGGACAATAATTGTCATGTTTTTATTATTTTTTAGGACTGGAGGAAGCTTCTGATGTCAAAAGCCAAAAAGCTATTTGATTTAATCATGTATGTAAACACTAAACGGAGCTTTACAGCACAGGATGTCGCTTATGAATTTAATATATCTGTCAGAACAGCGCACAGATATCTAGCGGAGCTTAGTGATATGGGGATTCCAATCTATACGGAGCATGGACGAAATGGTGGCTACCGAACTCTGACAAACAGAACACTTCCACCTATTATATTCGAGGAAAATGAGGCTTTTGCCATATTCTTCGCCTTCCGATTACTCAATTATTACGAGTCGTTACCTTTCAAAATCAACATTGATTCAGTATCGAGAAAACTTTACGCAAGCCTTCCAGATGATACAAAAGGTAAAATTGATCGATTGAAAGCTGTACTACTATTTTGGAATCAGAAAAAAAGTGTCCCTTCTCCATACTTGAAGGAAATTATTGAAGCATCTATAGAAAACCACATAGTATTGATTGAGTATCGATCAAAGTCAGAAAATAAGATGAAGGAAGTCAAACCTATCGGAATATATGCAACTAATGGATTTTGGTACATGCCCGCCTACGATATGGAATATAAGATGATACGCTTATTTAGAGTGGACCGAATCTTATCTCTTGAAGATACAAAAAGAGTATTTAACGTAGCAACAGATTTGGAGAATTGGCTCACTAATCATGCTGTCAAGAAACCCGTCCGATTATATGTCATATTGACGAGAGAAGGAATACGACAATGTCGGAGTGAGTCCTGGCTTGCACCGGAAATTGTTTCTACAGAGGGTGAAAATGGTTATATTGATATGGACGTTGATGTAAGCGATATACCGTTCATATCGGAATATTTTTTCCGTTTGGGCACAGATGCTAAGGTAATTGAGCCAAATGAAGTAATTGAGTATATCAAACAACGGGCAAGGGAGCTAATTGGTCATTACCAATAGCGCATTCTTACTTTAAGTACATTATTCACAAACTTATTTACAAGGTATAAATTCAATTAATTTAGCTTGATACATTTTGTCACGAAATTCATAAACAATAAAAATACGTCCAACAAAGCTTGCAGGAGATATTTGCCCAGAAACACTAACAACTAGATGATTATCTTTAACATTATAATTAATAATACTTCCAAAACCTATATCATCAAATAGGTTTTCAGGTTTGATTTCTAAAGGCGTTATATCAACTGAACATTCCTTTCCATCAATAATGACTTCGGCTCTTTCGTCCGATAACTTAGTTTTTACATTCTTATTAAGAATCGCCATTGGATTATCAACAAGTACATCTATTAATCCATTCGAATAACTATAAACATAGACTTCTTCATCCAAAACACTTGTACCGTAACCTTTTGTTAAAGTTATAATTAACTCGTTTTTTTCATCTTTGTTAATATCTTCGTAATATATTTGTGGTGCGTAGGCCGGGTTAGTATCATTCATCCAAAAAGGTCTAAAGTAAGTTTCGCCTTTAAAATCAATCTTGAAATCTCGATATAAGCTCCCAAATTTCTTAGCATACAAGGTTATACTTTCACTGCTTAACTTAGAAACGATTTCATAACCATCATTTTTCGCTTCTGTATTGTTTTGTAAAATAACAAATAAAATGATGAATGATAGGATAATTTGATTTCTATAATTTCTCATTAGGAAACACCTCATTTTAGTGTTCCCTAACTTATTTTTTCCGTTCAATAAAAAAGCGATTCTTCCTTATTGAAGTATCGCACCCATTTGTTATATACATCATTCAATCACCATACAAACCTTCTACTTCTTCCCATTTTGAATCTGGCTTATCCGCCTTTCTCCAAACTTGGCCAGTAATCGTGTCGTACATATAAATATTTCCATCTTGCACAATCACCCTATACGGATCATCCGTTTCTTCAGATTGCAAATGAATGCTGTCGGCCACATCACTAAGACCGCCTCCAATAAACCCTCCTGCGAGCAAAATGCAAATTCCCAGGAAAATAAGTATACCGTTATTTGCCTTTTCCATTTTCATTCCCTCTTTAGCCTCTAATTATTTTTTATCCTTACTCAGCAAAAGGGAACTTTTGTTAAAAAAGGTTTATTCCTGATTCTTCAACTTTTCTTCCACTTTTACTAAATTCTCTCAATAAAACATTAACATGATATGCCGATTATTTCATAAAATTAAAAAATGTTCTAATATTTATCGATCATAAATACAACGACTCTCAACAAAACTGCTTTATAAGTACAACCTGATCATATAATAGCTAGTAAAATTCTTTGTTCATTCATTTTCAAAATCTTTATAAAAGTGAAGAATCATAAATTAAACTTCTCCAGCGCTGCCTGTCGTTAAAATAAATATGCTACAATTAAATCGTCTGATAATTCAGATGCCTTTGATGAAACTTTATTTAGGAGGTAGGTATTATGAAAAACAAAAAAAATATTTACTTAAAAATTAATAAAGGGATTACGAATAAGTAATCTAACTACTTAACGTTTTCCCAAATTCTGAAAGGGGAAAATAATTTGAATCAAGCATTGTTAATCATTGATGCTCAACAAGAAATAATTGATGGCAATCAAGAAGAAGGAGCAGTTTTTAATAAAGAACAGCTTATTAAGAATATAAATTTAGTAATCAAAAAAGCGACAGAATCGAGTGTCACAGTTTTATTTGTAAGGGATCTAGAAGTAGCAGAGGGGAAAGGGAAAGGATTTCACGTTCACAACGAAATTAATGTGCCTATTGATACAAAGTTCTTTGATAAAACTGCCACGAATCCCTTCCATGGAACAAACCTTTTGCACCATCTGAAATCACAAGAGATAGAACATATTGTTATTGCTGGTTGTAAAACACAGCATTGCATAGATACTGCCGTTAGAACAGCAACTATTTATGGTTTTGACGTTACATTAGTAGGCGACGCACATTCAACAACAGACAATGAATTTTTACATGCAGAACAAATTATAAATCACCATAATGATACTCTTCATGGTCATTACAATGTTGAGCACTTTTCAATTGTCAGGAATTCAGTGGAAGACTTGTATAAGCCAACTCATGATTCTTACAGGGAATAGCAGAAATAGAATACAAGAGCAGAAAGTTTATCTTATGGCAATTGAAAGTGAGGAGTAGCTTAGATGGCTTTGGAAATGAGAAAAGAATGTGAAAAATGTAATTCAATATTAATGGAAAACTCAATTGCTTATATTTGTGTTCACGAATGTACATTTTGCGAACCTTG
>JAPSLU010000372.1 GCA_031180405.1 Bacillus sp. (in: firmicutes)
TAAAGAACTGGTGAAAAAGTGGATGAAGGAAGCTGGGCTAGAAGTAATTGAAGATGGAGCCGGAAATGTATTTGGTACACTGCTTGGCGAAAATCCAGATCTTCCGCCTATCATTTCCGGTTCCCATGTTGACAGCGTCCCGAACGGAGGGCATTTTGACGGTCCGCTTGGTGTTTTATCCGCACTAGAGGTTGTAGAAGCATGGAAGGAAACAAATTTTCTACCGCCTCAACCCTTCCAAGTGGCAATCTTTACAGATGAAGAGGGTTCTCGTTTTAACGGAGGGCTAACTGGCAGTCGGGCCTTTATAGGCGAAGAAGATATTGAAGCCCAAATGAAAAAGACTGATGCAGAAGGAAAAACCTTCTTAGAGGCTCTTAAGGATTATGGCAGTGATGTAAAAGAATATATAGCTGCTAAAAGGGATTCAGAGAACATTAAGTTATTTGTTGAGGTTCATATTGAACAAGGAAAACGCCTGGAACAGGCAGATTTACCAGTCGGAATTGTTTCAGGAATAGCCGGGCCTTGCTGGCTTGAAGTTACATTTACCGGAGTAGCCGGCCATGCAGGAAATACTCCGATGTATGATCGTTCTGATGCTTTAATTGCTGCAAGCGAATTTATCGTAAAGGTGGAAGGACTTCCCGAAAAAGTCAGTTCCACATCTGTAGCAACAATCGGAAAGTTAAATGTAAAACCAAATGGGATTAATGTTATCCCCGGGGAAGTAACCCTTTATGTAGATATTAGAGATATCAATGAAAATACTCGGGATGAGCTTGTTGGGTTGACAGTAGAATTGGCAAATCAAATAGCGGAGAACCGAAACATATCAGTTAAGACAAAGCAAACTCTGCGTATTCAGCCAGTTCCAATTGATAACGAGATCATCTCAACTTTGGAGACATGCTTGCACGAAGAAGAAATTACACCGCTCACACTACCGAGCGGTGCAGGACATGACGCTATGATCGTCGGCAGAATCGCTCCTGTAGCGATGATCTTTGTACGAAGCAAGGACGGCATCAGCCATAATCCAAAAGAGTGGTCTACATTAAATGATTGTGTAACAGGCGTCCATGTTTTAAAGCGATTTATCGAAAAAATGATGATCACGACATAACATAAAAAAACTCCACAAAACAGTGTAGTGACTCTAAAAATTTTAGAGCTAATTGGCAGGTATGTTACGGTATTGAACCGGACTCATACCTGCCAATTTTTTTATGCGCTTGTTAACAAATAGTAGTTTAAATCCAAGTGGTTCTTCTTGGTATTCTTTCACTACCATAAAGTTAAATTTTTTATCATATTTAAGACATAATAAAACACCCCAAAAGTTAGATTTCTTACTTTAAACTTAGGGGTGCAGTACACAGTTTTATGCTTTTATCGATTAATTTTTCGGAGGCTCCTCAATCCATCGTCGCTTAATTAAAAGTCTCATACCTTCTTCACCGTATATCAATGCTTCCCCGATCATTTTAATAAATTTAGCTCCTAAATCTCTTCTGAAAATAGATGCTAAATCAGTGCCGTATATACCAATAGAACCTGCTCCCATCTGCGCAACATGTACAAGAATTAATTTATCTGAATAAGGAGAGTTGCTTGAATCATACACTTCATCTTCAAGTGTTTTTGTAAGTGGCAAGTTTTCATTAATTAGAATTTGCTGCATATCACCAATAATCTGATTTGCATTTTTTATCCCACGTTCAAGATATTTTTTTATTTCTATATCCTTAACGACCTTGCTAAAGCCTGTCAATAGCGTTTTACTAACGGCATTCCGATGTGCTGTACCATGTATTCTTAGTATTTCCTCAGCATTAAGCGGACGCTGTTTGCCAACCCATCCTGAAAGATAATTATTGTCCTCTATAAAATCAACTTTTTCGGGGATATATAATGTTGGTGCATATGGATATACCTTTCGTGCCATCAGTAAATCGGAGGTTTGTTTAAATAACAACTGATAATCATCTAACAGCTCATTAAATAGTTTTTGCAGTGTCTTGCTTTCTGTAATTTCAATCGCTTGTGAAACCGTACGTAATCCTAGCTTAGCCATTTCATGAATATATATAAGATAAAATTTATCCGTAAAAAGGGGAGGGGCATCTAAATCCATGTCGTTTTCATTAAAACCAACGGGTATCGGATGATTGTTCCTTTTATAAACCTCGGCAATCTTTTTGACGTACCTTTCACTAAGATGCAGGGCATAGATAATAACAGATTTTATTTCCTCATCCTTACATGTATGAACCATTGGCTTTTTGTATGGAATTAGTAAATTTTCAATCATGTAAACTTTCCATAGGTTAGCCATATCTGCCGATGAAAGTTTTTCCCTCTTTAAGCTCATGAAGCTTTCTCTCCTTAATGTTTACAAGTATTCATATTTTGTCACAATGAAAAAGAATTATGTCCCTATCAAAACGATAAAATTATATACTCATATACATCTCCATCTTGAAATGTTAAAGAATTCTTATAAAAAAGAGAAAAATATCACAATTGCCGCCATGATACCACTCGGACAATTATGTATTGAACCAGGAGAAGCCAGCCCTTGCTCAAGACTTGCCCTTTCTTTTATGATGGGGATAAAAAGAAAGTGTATCACGGTTCCCTCTAACATAATCAGAACGTTCAAAAGCCCGTCTAAGCCTCAGAAATCCTTTACCCCTCCCTGGGTTAATATTATCCTAGAAGGTTCTCTCAGTGACCTCTACACTAGTTTGAAATTTCACCACAAAAAAAGACAAAGTCTAATGACTTTGTCTTTTTACATTAATTCATTATTTTTCCATCCACTCAGTGTGGAAGACACCTTCTTTATCAACACGTTGATATGTGTGAGCACCAAAGTAGTCACGTTGAGCTTGTAACAAGTTAGCTGGTAATGTTTCAGTACGGTAGCTATCATAGTATGCAAGTGCAGATGAGAAGCAAGGTACTGGAACTCCGTTTTCAATTGCTACTGTTAAAATTTGACGAAGCGCCCCTTGGTAGCCTTCAACGATTTCTTTAAAGTAATCATCAAGTAAAAGGTTTGCTAATTGTGGTTCTTTATCATATGCATCTTTAATGTTTTGTAGGAAAGCAGAACGGATAATACATCCACCACGGAAGATCATTGCAATATCACCATATTTTAGATCCCAGTTATACTCTTCAGAAGCTGCTCTCATTTGAGCAAAACCTTGAGCATAAGAACAAATCTTACTCATGTATAATGCTTTACGAACTGCTTCAATAAGCTCTTCTTTGTTTCCTTCATAAGATTTTGCTGCAGGGCCTGAAAGGATTTTACTTGCTTTTTGACGCTCTTCTTTCATTGCAGAAATAAAACGAGCAAAAACAGACTCAGTAATAATTGGAAGTGGTACTCCTAAGTCAAGAGCACTCTTACTTGTCCATTTACCAGTTCCTTTTTGACCAGCAGTGTCAAGAATAACATCGACCATAGGTTTACCAGTTTCTTCATCTTTCTTCGTAAAGATATCTGCTGTAATTTCAATTAAGTAGCTATCAAGCTCACCTTTGTTCCATTCAGCAAACACTTCATGAAGCTCATCCGCTGTTAGACCTAATACATTTTTAAGCAGAAAGTATGCTTCAGAAATTAATTGCATATCTCCATATTCAATACCGTTATGCACCATTTTCACATAGTGTCCCGCACCATCCGGACCGATG
>JAPSLU010000373.1 GCA_031180405.1 Bacillus sp. (in: firmicutes)
CTTCTTCTACGATTTTAACCATTGGGTCCTCATTCTCATTTCCATAATTTTGTGCAGAACTACCTAAAGACATACTGATGATGTCAATTTTGTTTGTAGGGTTCAATTCGTTATATTGAATACACCAGTCAACCCCTTGCATGACCGTTTCTAATGATCCTGAACCAATTTTATTTAACACCTTCACACCTACCAAACTTGCTTCCGGGGCGGGTCCCATATAAGTTAAGGATGAAGAAACTCCATCACCAGCAGCGTCTCCAGCACAATGTGTTCCATGCCCATTATCATCATATGGTTCTGTTCTGTTATTTATAAAGTCTACAAAGTCAGTTATTCGTCCAGAAAGATCCTGGTGTGGATAAATCCCCGTATCTATTACGGCTATTTTTACACCTTTTCCTGTTAAAACCGTGTTATTTCTTACTATCCTTCTGGCATTGGCTGATATAACTGCTTTATCCAGGAGAGCTTTCACTTCACGGTTTGCATATACTCTTTTAATATGATGACAGCCTGAGAGTATGTCATCCAGTCCATTAGGTGTAACCTCTGCACTACAGCATGAAACTCTAGAAAAATAATTTCTTATGTTATTTGTAGGATGGTGCTCCATAATTTCATTTACGACTTTACATCCTGCTTCATAACAATCAGACTCAAACTCAATAATAACTGATAATTTTTTAGTTCTTTTAATGTATCCTTCAAAGAACTTATGCAAGAAACAAGGAGTCCACTTGAAAGGCTTATAGAGATTAAGTATCTCTTCTCTCAAAGGGCGTTCTAATTTATCTGCATAAGACCTTACCATTTGAATCATAGAGTATCCAAACACTTTACCTACTTCCCTTCATAACATATAAGATAAATTATGAAAGTCCAGTAAATATGGTAACGGTGTATATCTATTTGTATTGAAAAGGGCAGATCTCTAACTTAATTGGGAAGAAAAAACGTTTAAAATTACTGTTAAAACGGTCTATCATTAGAGTTGTTTTAACATAATTTTTTGTTTTTTCCCTTTTAAACTAACAAATCCAAGCTTTGTCTATCGAGGAACTAGAAATGAAGCATATGAAATGATTAAGCAACAAGATATTATTGAAACGTTGTATGCAACTGGCTGTCGTTTTTTCAGAAGTTAAGTTAAATAAAGGTGATATCAATTAATAGAATATAAACACATTAGTTATCGGTATAGGTGATATACAAAGGGAAGTCTATTTTAAAATTAAAGCTATGTAATATTTAAGTAAATATATAAAATGACGAGAAGATAATAGGGAAGCAAAAAGATTTCTATTTTCCAAGTAATAGTGTATGTCAGTAGACACAAAAGAAATTTGTCTATATATAGTGCTTAACCCCTATTATTTCCATTTTCTTTGCACTATTATTTGTTACTATTAAAGAGTATAATAATCGATATTTGCAAAAGTTTGATAAAAAGTGCTTAAGCATGGTATAAGTGTAAAAGAAGCCGAGGTATCTTTGCTTTTTTATTTTTGTGGGCATCAGGATTTAGCCTGTTGTCTTGTAATGAGAGGATTTGAATTTGAATATGACAAATAATTTTTGGCGTGATTTACCACGACCATTTTTTGTACTTGCACCAATGGAAGATGTGACAGATGTCGTTTTTCGTCACGTAGTAAGTAAAGCTGGTCGACCGGATGTGTTTTTCACAGAGTTTACAAACTCGGATAGCTATTGTCATCCAGACGGCATGAAAAGTGTGCGTGGCCGTTTGACTTTTACAGAAGATGAACAGCCAATGGTGGCACATATTTGGGGCGATAATCCTGAATATTTCCGTCAAATGAGTATTGGCATGGCAGAGCTAGGATTTAAAGGCATCGATATTAATATGGGCTGTCCTGTTCCAAATGTGGCATCGAGAGGGAAAGGTAGTGGCCTTATTCTGCGTCCAGACGTTGCAGCAGAACTTATTCAAGCAGCTAAAGCGGGGGGATTGCCTGTCAGCGTGAAAACACGACTTGGCTTTAATGAGCTAAATGAGTGGGAGGAATGGCTAACGCATATTTTAAAACAGGATATTGCGAACCTTTCTATTCATTTACGTACAAGAAAGGAAATGAGCCAGGTAGATGCGCATTGGGAGCTAATTCCGGAAATCAAGAAATTACGTGACCGTATCGCACCAAATACGCTACTAACAATCAATGGAGACATTCCTGACCGTCAAACTGGGCTACAGCTTGCTGAACAATATGGTATTGATGGCGTTATGATCGGGCGAGGTATTTTTAAAAACCCCTTTGCTTTTGAAAAAGAGCCAAGAGAGCATAGCAGTAAAGAATACCTTGATCTTTTAAGACTACAGCTTGATCTTCAAGACCAATATGCCGAAGTAGTACCACGTTCAATTACAGGGCTTCATCGCTTTTTCAAAATCTATGTAAAAGGATTCCGTGGAGCTGGTGAATTAAGAAATCAATTGATGAGCACAAAATCAACAGATGAAGTGCGTGCATTACTTGATAACTTTGTCGCGGACAGTGAGAGTTCTATATGTACAACTGATGTCAGAACAATATAATAAAAGGATAATAGAGGTGAACCGTATTACAAGTGATTGGTAAAGCTGATCTCTTTAGCAGTTCATTATTAAAATTACTCCAAATGTAAAGCGGCCGATAATCTGCCGCTTTATTTATCGTTATCTTGTTGAAAATTTGTACTCATTAGGATTGGAATTGTTGATACTAGTGGTGGCAGTGGTTGAGAGTACTTATTGTTTTTGAATATAATCCAGAGAAAAAGTTTGAAGTAATTAGTTCCTTACATTGAGGATTATTTTAGTCATCCTAGGGAGACTATGGTATTAAAGTAAAGGATAAATACGAAAACATAGCCCGAGAGAAGAAAAAAACAGGGTTCAAGAATTATTTGTTGTTTAAAATAGTGCCTAACTGTTATATGCTTAGAATTCACTATAAAGTAAAAGGGTAAGACTAATTAATGCGAGTTACCGTAACGTACAAGAATAATGGAGTTGATTTTATGGGTAATGCTAAGGGTAAAGGCGGCACAGGCAGAGGGACAGGTAAGAAGGGTTGGAATCGCTGGCAAGCTAGTGCAAACAAAGCAAAGAGTGCCAAACCATACAAAAGTAAAGGTGTTAAAAATCGCGCTGGTGATACTACCGAAAAATAATGAGTGTTGCCAAAAACTATTATTAATTAATGAGCTAACAGGCATTCCTTAAACAAGGAATGCTGAATTTGTTATGCCCTGGGAAGCCTTGTATTGGCTAGTTAGAGCAACAAATTGAGAAAAAAGTAAAAAGAAGAGCCAACTCGATCTCTTCCTCACTTATTCTTTAATACCGATTACTCGAATTCTTTTATAGTCTGCAATCCAACGACCGTCTTTAAATAAAGTATCTCGTAAGTTATGTTCTACACTTTTAATAACTCTTTCTTTCGTTGCTTCTGATTTATGTTCAAGCATATTTCCAGCAAACATTTCAATCCAATTTCTTAAACCGTTATCTCCATTTAAAGCTGTTGGTCTATCAAAGTATTGAGCAAATGTCACTTTAAATCCCATTTTTTCCATGAGGGAAGAGTATTCACCTATACTTGGAAAATACCAAGGGAATTGTTCATGGGAATATTCAATTCCTGACAGTTTTAATTGATTGATGATTTCATTGGTGATGCT
>JAPSLU010000374.1 GCA_031180405.1 Bacillus sp. (in: firmicutes)
CGTCAAGTGATCAAAACCTTTGCTTTAGACCGCTAGAGCCAAAACTTGAATCTGGATTAAATCTTGTATGGAAGAAGCATCAGGTTTTTTCCTCTGCTGCTAATATGTTTTTAAAGGAAATCCAAGAGGGATTTTTACGTTCTTGAATGGATGTATTGAAAAACTGTAAATATTTCATTTAAAATTTTTGTAGGAAGCCATCTTACAATAGTTAAGTCAAACTCCATGATAATTTTATAAAAAAGGAAATACGCTTACTGTTTTATAGTAAGCGTATTTCCTAATGAAACTGTTTAGCTATTTTTTCTTTTTTCTGTTTAATATTTTCATTAAAATATTAATCCCAAAGAGTGCAAGTATAGCTGAAAGTATCCATAAATAGATAGGATTTTGTCCTTCGCTCTCCATTTTCTGCTCTTGTTGTGGGATTGTTACCTCTCCAGAAATAATCTGATCCTTTTGCTTATAATAATTTTCAACTTCTTTCACAGCGTCATCTACAATTTTATCTAACTCTTGTTTAGTTAAATTTTCATTATGTACATCAGCAAAAATATCTAGATAATTACCATATACACTATCTTCACTATAAACAAAACTGTTGTTACTTGATTCTTTAAGATATTTTTCAATTTTCTTTTCATCTAAATTTTTATATTCTAGGTCAGTTGCATCAATAAAATATGTATTGGGACCAAATGTTGTTTCCTGATCACCAACCTTCTTTATTTCTATATAATCTAGATTTATTCTAGTACCTTTATCTACTTTAGTCCAACTTATTCCTGTTAATACTTTCCTTAATATTAAATTATCCTCAGCATTAATTTTATTTACATTAAGTGAAAAAAATAGAAAAAAGATAAATAATAAAATAACTAATTTTCTTATAAACACAATAAAAGGCTCCTCATATATACTATTTTTCTAGATTATTATATTATTACATTTACTAAAAATACAATTTTAATTTAAAGAAGGAATTAGAGATTTCGGACCTGATAACAAACCATTCATTTTACTTATTAATGACTTTCCTGCACTTGAGGATGATGCAGCACCACCTAGTACAGCAATCGTTGTATCATAGTATCCTTTATTCACATAAAAATTTTGTTCAAGTTCAAACTTTAATTTAATTTTGACATTTTCCATCCCTTTTACATTTTTTAATCCTAAAATATCACTCATATCAATTTCTTTATTTATCGATTGTTGAACAGTAGCCATTTTAACGTATCCTGGTACATCTCCACCCTTATCTGGTACTAATGCATCAATAGGATTGAGAACTTTTGTTTCAAAATCTGTCCCACCAAATTTAATAGTATCAGTATAACTTGTTGAATATCTAACTTCGCCATTTAATTTACCTTTAACAAAGCCTTTTGATAAATCGATTTCCAATAACTGACCATTTGTTTCTATCTTAATTGTATTACCACTTTGTGTAATTTTTGAACCTTTTGGTGCAACTATTTCAAACTTAGATGATACAGATAATTTGTCTTTAAAGTTTAATGGGCCATATTTTTTATCAATTACCCCTTTTAAAGTAGGTCCTAAATCAAATTCATGATTAATAAGAGTCGGTTTAGCTTGAACAGGTTTGTTGTATGTAACTTTCTTATTTGTAATATAATCATGTAAATATGCATATGTTTGATTTCCTGCGATTCCATCTGCTTTTATCTTAACTCTCTTTTGAAAAGCAAGAACTGCAGCTTCTGTTTTACTTCCAAACTTACCATCTATAGTTCCTACATCAAACCCTGCATTTTTTAACATCGTTTGAAGACTTTTTACTGCTGTACCACTACTTCCTTCTTTCAAAGTCTGTCCTGTCCATGCTATAGAATCAGTTGTTTTCACTGGTGTACTTGGCTTGTAATTTTTTAATTTGTTATAGGTATCTTTTCCAGCTATTCCATCAGCACTAATATTAACTCTCTTTTGAAATGCTAGAACAGCTGCTTCTGTTTTACTTCCATATTTCCCATCTATATTTCCCACATCAAATCCTGCATTTTTAAGCATTGTTTGAAGACTTTTTACTGCTGTACCACTACTTCCCTCTTTCAAAGTCTGTCCTGTCCATGGAGTAGATGAGGAAGTTGATGTTTTCGCTGGGGTACTTGGATTGTAACTTCTTAATCTATTATATGTATCCTTACCTGCAATCCCATCTGAACTAATTTTCACTGCTTTTTGAAATTTCTTAACTGCTTCTGCGGTATTTTCTCCATAAATCCCATCAACTTTTCCAACATTAAATCCAGCTTTGTTAAGCATATTTTGTAAATCTTTAACTTGCTCGCCTTTGCTTCCGGCTTTTAAAGTTTGACCAGTCCAATCTGCAGAATTACTATTAATAGTTGACTTCTTATTACTTACAGTTGTTGTCGTATAAGTTGATTTTAATTTATCATATGTTTGTTTACCAGCCATTCCATCTTGAGATAATTTATTTCTTTTCTGAAAATCAAGTACAGCATTTTTAGTTTGTTGACCATACTTACCATCTACGGTCAACTTATACCCTGCTTTAATAAGCATATTTTGCAAATCCTTAACATTCTGACCAGAGGAACCTTCTCTTAATGTAGAACCATTCCAACTTGTGGAAATTGGCATTCTAATTGCTGTTTGATTTGACCCAACTGATAATATTGGCATAGAACCAACACACTCCTTTTATACTATATTCATCTACATGGAGTATATCGCCCTAAATTATAGAAATATTTAACTTATTTATCCAATATTTTTCTTGTAATTTCGACATATTTTTACAATCTATCACTTTTAGTAGAGCCTATTCACTCCTTACTCATATATATTTACACATTTTGAACTAGCGAACCTTCGTTACCACCTTTTAGAACTTATATAAAAGAAAAAACCGTTCAGTGCCCCAACACTAAACGGCTATTCAACAGTCAAGCTCCCTTCAAGGCAATCAGCCTAGGAGATACCTCACTTCATATACCGATATTCCATCAAGCTATTCAAAATCGAGATTTCCTTCAATAATTCCTCACCAACATTCGTTTCAAGTACCTTTTTCCGTTCTAATTCCTTGTCTACCAATCTCTTAACCGATAAGACATCTGTTCCATTTTGGAGAACATCTTCTTTTGAATTAAAATGTTTATGTGCGACAAGCTGCATCCCGAAGGAGTTGTATAATAGCGTGTATCCAGCAATACCAGTTGTTGATTGATATGCTTTAGAAAAGCCTCCATCAATAACGATTAGCTTTCCATTTGCTTTAATTGGATTTTCTCCATTTATTTCTTTAACAGGTGTATGACCATTAATAATATGGCCCTGATCAGGATCTAGATCAAATTCTTCAAGGATTTGACGACATGTTTCCTCTTTTTCACGCAAATAGTAGTATGGGTTTTTTATTTCCTTATGTGTTGCCTTATCTTTAATAAAATATCTCTCAAACGTTGTCATTGCTCTTTTTCCGAACAGTGAAGAATATTCCCCTGTCCATAAATACCAAACCATATCTGTTGCAAGGTCATCTGTTTTTTCAGGGTGGGCAAATGAATATCGTAAATATTGTTCAAAGACGTCAAGCAATTCACGACCTGCATAAGCTTTATCCTCAATGACCATTTTTTCCATATTCCCATCTTCATCTAATGGAATACAGCCATGCAGTAATAAATTTCCG
>JAPSLU010000375.1 GCA_031180405.1 Bacillus sp. (in: firmicutes)
TTGATACGTGATGACCATTATGTAATAGCTGAGTTAATAGTTCTTTTCCTACTCTGCCTGTTGCACCAAATAACGCTACGTTCATGGTTTGTGTATTCACCTCTTATTCATTTCATTTTTTTTTAAGGGCTCTTTTCTAATAGAGTGTTGTTTATCTGGATTTTATGATAATTACAAAACAAAATGGTTGAATGAGTGGAAGGTGCGAGACTCCTGCGGGAGCTGTGCTCCGAGGAGGCTCACCGCCCGCCCCGCGGAAGCGAGCAACCTGGAGCTCATTCAACCATTCCTTTGTTAAAATGTACGAAAAGAGTCTTTTTTAATGTAACGCAAACTTCTCAATATGGGAAGTGTTTCGCTTAAAGGAGAAAAATGATTATTGTAAAGGCCAAAAAAAAAGCTGCTTACTACTGCTCAGCTCTTTAATTATTATTTCTCTATCTTATTCTTTTTTTGTTCCCAATAATATATTTGTGGGAAGCGAATATGAACAATGTATTCATGAAATAGGGTATAGCCAACAAATCCAACTTGTTTCCAATCAATAGCGTCAAACATAACATTCAGCTCCTTTTCAAATAAAAAGGTTAATGAGAATGGGATAGGTTCTGTTGAGTCACTTGAAATATAAAAATAAGGATTTTGATGCGTTTTGAGGAATAAATAGAGGTGTTACTTATACTATATGGTCTTTTGAACTTGTTTGATACATATTTACATACAATAAAGAGACCAACACGAAGTGCTGGTCTCTTAGCCAATTTATGAAATTGTTATTGTTGAGAAAAACCGCTCATAGATTGTTGAGCCATGGATACTAAACGCTTAGTGATTTCTCCACCTACAGAACCGTTAGCACGAGAAGTAGTTTCCCCACCAAGGTTTACACCGAACTCAGAAGCGATCTCATATTTCATTTGATCAATCGCTTGAGAAGCTCCAGGTACTAAAAGTTGATTTGACGAATTGCTGTTTGAACTGTTTTGTGCCATCTTATATTCATCTCCTCATAATAGGTTTTTAATGGTTGGGTTAGCTGGATTTGCACCAACATATGAAGAAAGCTTGTCCTTCATAGCCTAACTCGGCGTAACCCATTGATGAAAGTTAGTTAATAATGTGTTGCGCTGTTGTTAATAAATATTATGGATTCTTTTTTTTGTTATATTCATCTTTTTTATGGTAATTTTTTCACCTTTTTAATTCATTCTAAGGTGAAATCAAATGATTATTTGATAGTATTATGAGCAATCAATTTTTAAAATATGCAACTCAATAATCGAAAAAATAAGGTGCAATTATCGAAATCTTACATAAATGATTCTTTATTTTGGGAATCTAAACCTATGAGTGTGATAAAGGGGATGAAATAATGTATTTATGTCCTTTGTGTAATGGGTTTGAACAAAAAACAATTCAATGTTCAAATTGCCAGACGATCATGGAAGATAAGGGGAAAGTAACGGATTATTTTGATGATTATAGTGCTTATATGGATATTGATATAATGAAAATGTATGACGGCCATGCTACTTCTTTAGAAGAGCATCTATGTTTGCATTATTTTTATTGTCCAGCTTGTCAAAATCAAGAAACAAATACGATTCAAGAATAAGAAGAGAGGGCCACAAGGACCCTCTCTTAACATGTTTATCTTATTTTTCGCCAGCAGGACGAATTCTTAATTCTGTCTCATTATCAAAGAAGTGAGCTTTATTCATGTCTAATGCTAACTCTAGTGATTGACCAGGTTTTACATCTGTACGAGAGTCAACACGTGCAACAAATGATTGACCGTCGATTTCAGAGTAAAGCATTGTTTCAGCACCCATTAATTCAGCAACTTCAATTTTTGCTGTGATTTTTGAGCCTTGAGAAGATTCAATGAATACTGGCTCATCATGGATTTCTTCCGGACGAACACCCATAAGAATCTCTTTATTTACATAGCCTTGCTCACGAAGGTATTTCATTTTTCCTTCTGGTACAGCTACAGAAGTAGAACCGAATGAGAACCTACCATCAGTTAGAGTACCTTTGAAGAAGTTCATTGCAGGTGATCCAATAAATCCGCCTACGAATGCATTTTCAGGCTTGTCATAAACTTCTTTTGGTGAACCAACTTGTTGGATAAGACCGTCTTTAAGTACGACAAGACGAGTAGCCATTGTCATCGCTTCTGTTTGGTCATGTGTAACGTAAATTGTTGTTGTTTGTAAGCGTTGGTGAAGCTTTGTGATTTCAGCACGCATTTGTACACGTAGTTTTGCATCAAGGTTAGACAAAGGTTCATCCATTAAGAATACCTTTGCATCACGAACGATCGCACGGCCAAGGGCAACACGTTGACGCTGACCACCTGACAACGCTTTAGGTTTACGTTGTAAGTATTGTTCAAGACCAAGGATTTTTGCTGCTTCGTTTACACGACGATCAATTTCGTCTTTTGGTAATTTACGAAGTTTTAATCCGAATGCCATGTTATCGTATACATTCATATGTGGGTAAAGAGCGTAGTTTTGGAATACCATTGCGATATCACGATCTTTTGGTGCAACATCATTCATACGTTTTCCATCAATAAAGAAGTCACCTTTTGAAATTTCTTCTAATCCAGCTACCATACGAAGTGTAGTAGATTTACCACAACCAGATGGACCAACAAAAACGATAAATTCTTTATCCTGAATATGAAGATTGAAATCTTCTACTGCAGTAACTTTATTGTCGTAGATTTTATAAATATTATCTAATTTTAACTCTGCCATTTTTAATTCCTCCCCATTTTTGAAAGCGTTTTAACTTGGTTTTATTGTAAGGGATTTCAAGTAGGGAAGTAAACGTACAAGTTGCACGAAAAAAGCTAGGCTCTTTTGTGCAACTTGTAAACGCTATCCTAGTTTTCCTGATGGACAAGCATGATCGCAAGAAATATAAAAGCAGCATTTGAAAATGTGCGTATATCTAATCCCGTTTTTTCTAGTAGTTTCTCCAGCCGATATTGAAGACTATTTCGGTGAATGAATAATCTTTTCGCAGTTGAAGAAGCGTTTAAATTTGATTGAAAAAACGCTTCAATCGTATGAAGAAGTTCTTTATCTTCTATAGCTTCTATTAAATGGTTTGATAATATTTCTTTTTTTATAGTAGAAGGTGCTTTCATAATAAGAAGTGGTAGTCCCTCGTAAAAACTTATCACTTTTTCACGATTACTTGAATGATGTAATGCTTGAAAACAGCTTTGTTCTAATAAAAACTTTTCTCTAAGTACTTCATCGTTTTTATGAAGCTGACCGATATAGATAAATGGTTCAACATAGAAATCAGTTATGAGGGTATCACTTAAATCTTTTAACGTTTCTACTTCAAGTAAAAACTGAGGTTTGTCCTCAATGATGATGCCATGAGAAAGACTTAACCAAATTATAAGGTTAGAGTTCATGATTCCCTTTACAGCCTCTTCAAAATTCAGCTTATCTTCAATCGGCTGTTTTAAAAAAAAGTAGTAAAAACGAACGGAAGTATTTACTGGAGAAAGTGGGGATGTGAGTCCGGTATCTCCTGTGAATAAAAAGTCATACCACTTTTTTTGATTTATTGTTAGATGTTCTTCCGCTATATTCTCCATTGGTGGAAAGAGGGAGGAAAGTAACTCTATCTCGCTAGTGTTTAAAGC
>JAPSLU010000376.1 GCA_031180405.1 Bacillus sp. (in: firmicutes)
CCATATTATAAATATTTACATCATGCTCTTGGCCTAGTCGATGAATACGGCCAATTCGTTGTTCTAATCTCATTGGATTCCATGGTAAATCATAGTTAATAATATTATGACAAAATTGAAGGTTGATACCTTCTCCACCGGCTTCTGTTGCAATTAATACTTGGACACGATTTTTGAATAGCTCCTTCATCCAATCTTTTTTACCACGTTTAAATCCGCCTCGAAAGGGAACCGAGGTTATGCCGTGTTGCTGCAGAAACCATTGTAAATAAAATTGAGTTGCTCGGTATTCTGTAAAAATAATTACTTTATCATCAAGCTCTTTAATTAATTCAACTACTTTTAATGCTTTTGAGTTTTGGGTGACACCATCAATCGCCATCATAATGTCTTTTATCACATGATTTGGAAGAGCGGCTTCCTGCTCTTCAGGGAGATCAAGCATTTTTTTAAGTGTCATATAGACCGCTTCACGACTACTGCATGCTTCGCGCTGCAGGGTCATAATGGAAAAGGTATTTGCTGCAAATTGTGATGATGACTTAAGTGCAGTGATGGTGTTATAAAGATGTTGTTCAGTCTCTGAGAACTCGATTGCCACCGTTTCAACATTTCGCTTCGGCCATTCGATTCCGGTATCGCCACGTCGGTTACGGATCATCACTTTATTTATAAGCTCACGTAATTGCTCATGATCTTCAATGGAACGTTCCTTTGCGGAAAACACATCAGAAAAATAGGCTTCGTTCCCAAGATGACCTGGTTTTAATAAAGATACTAAGTTGAAAATTTCTTCCACTCTGTTTTGAACAGGTGTTGCTGTTAAAAGCAAACAATACTTTTTCTTAAGGTTTTGAACAAATTCATAGTTTTTAGTTTTATTATTTTTAAGCTTGTGAGCTTCATCAATAATAACCAAGTCATAGTTTTGGTTATAGACAATTTCACGATGTGGACTTCTTTTTGCCGTATCAATGGATGACACGACAACGTCACAAGCTTCCCATACATAGCTTTTCTTTTGTTCTACTGCAGGAATAAAAAACTTTTCATTCAATTCACTTGCCCATTGTGAAACAAGTGAAGCAGGGACGAGAATTAGTACTTTTTTGACGAGGCCACGAATCATGTATTCTTTTAGAACGAGGCCAGCTTCAATGGTTTTCCCTAACCCTACCTCATCTGCCAGAATAGCTTTCCCATTCATTTTTTCGACCACTCTTTTTGCCACCTCTAACTGGTGGGGAAGAGGAGTAAAATGTGGAAGATGATTTGGGGCTTGTAGACCTTCAAATGTTGGAACAGAGGTGTTTTTTTGAACTTCATAAGCAAGCTTATACAGCTCCCAGTTTGCCCAAGGCCCATCATTTTCTAGTTTTTCAAAAAAGCCCTCCTGCCAGGAGGAATCGAAGTGCGTCTTTATATTCATTGTAAAGACAGTCCTTTCGTGTTTGGTACTATTTTGGAATGTTCACTATTTCCATAAGAATGAGTGAAATAGTGATTAATAACTTATAATGAAGAATAAAAAACGAACATTATATCCTTTAAATAATTTAATTGTTAAGATAAAAAGTGATTGTCGAAAATCAGCCGACATGGTAGGATATTAGTTAGAAAGTTCATCATTTTCGTATCTTTCAGTCAGCTTAACGCTTTCATTGTTAAGAATAGGAAATGTTTAAAATGTCAAATGTCATCATACAGGTTTTAGTAGTATAACCAACATGAAAACTAAATATGAGCGGATGAGAATAAGGGGAGAGACTATAGCTGATATAGCGCCGAAGGAGCAAACAATTGTGAATCTCTCAGGCAAAAAGACTCTTATTTGACGCAACTCTGGAGAGTGTTTGCATAATCGCAAACTACCAAAGGGGAAAGCCTATGGGGTAGTGGTGTCTTATTTTAAAAGGCTACTGCTATTTATCCATTAGGTAAACTTTCAGGTTAAAAGGACAGAGACTTCCATTTCTATTGTGGGAGTACTCTGTCCTTTTTTTCATGCCATTTTTAAGAATTGAGGGGAGAAGTCTATATGACAGAACTAAATCGAACACCTTTATACGATGTTTATAAACAGTATGGTGCCAAAACAATTGATTTTGGAGGCTGGGACTTGCCTGTTCAATTTTCTTCAATTAAAGAAGAACATGAAGCCGTTCGTACGAAAGCAGGGTTATTTGACGTTTCCCATATGGGTGAGGTCGAGGTACGCGGTGAAGATAGTTTAGCCTTTTTGCAAAAGATTGCGACGAACGACGTTTCCCTTTTAAAACCTGGCGGTGCTCAGTACACAGCCATGTGCTATGAGGATGGTGGAACTGTGGACGACCTCCTTATTTATAAAAAAGCTAAAAATCAGTATTTACTTGTTATTAATGCATCAAATATTGATAAAGATGTGGAGTGGCTATTATCGAATAGGATTGGTGATGTCACGATCAAAAATGTATCAAATGAAATAGCTCTTCTTGCTCTTCAAGGACCAATTGCTGAAAAAGTACTTCAAACTTTAACAGATACAGATTTATCTGAGATAACGTTCTTTAAATTCAAAGAACAAGTACTAGTTGCGGGTGTTAAAGCATTGGTCTCTCGAACAGGATACACCGGTGAAGATGGATTTGAGCTTTATTGTGCTTCAGAGGATGCAGTTGCGCTATGGGAGAAGATCCTTGAGGCAGGAAAAAGTGAAGGTGTTATTCCTTGTGGACTTGGTGCACGTGATACATTGCGTTTTGAAGCAACATTACCACTGTATGGCCAAGAGCTTTCGAAGGAGATTACTCCAATTGAGGCTGGAATTGGCTTTGCCGTTAAAATAAATAAAGAAGTTGAATTTAATGGAAAAGCAGTGTTAAAGCAACAAAAGGAAAATGGACCAACTCGAAAGCTGGTTGGAATTGAGCTACTAGACAAAGGCATTCCACGCCATGGATATGAGGTATTTGCTGATGGAGAACAAGTTGGTGTGGTGACAACAGGAACTCAATCACCAAGCTTAAAGAAAAATATCGGGTTAGCTCTACTAAAGTCCGAATTCACACAACTAGGAACTGAGATAAAGGTTCAAATTCGGAAAAAACGATTAAAAGCTGTGGTCGTTGCGACACCTTTTTATAAACGATCTAAACAATAATCCATTTTTACCTAATATGAGAGGGGTTTACAAGTATGAATCATCGTTACTTACCAATGACAAATCAAGATAAACAAGAAATGCTTCAAGCGATTGGTGTTACTTCTGTAGAAGAGCTGTTTCAGGATATTCCGGAAAGCGTGCGTTTTCAAGGGGAATACAACATTAAAAAAGCGAAATCTGAAACTGAGCTTTTAAGGGAGCTTACACAGCTTGCAGCTACAAATAAAGATTTACGAAGTCATGCCTCATTTTTAGGTGCTGGTGTTTATGATCATTACATGCCAATTATCGTCGATCATGTGATCTCTCGTTCAGAATTCTACACAGCATATACACCTTACCAACCGGAGATTTCGCAAGGTGAGCTTCAAGCGATTTTCGAATTCCAAACAATGATTTGTGAGTTAACAGGTATGGATGTAGCGAACTCTTCAATGTACGATGGTGGTACATCCTTAGCTGAAGCAGCGATGCTTGCAGCTGGTCAAACGAAAAAGAAGAAGATTCTCGTTTCCAAAGCTGT
>JAPSLU010000377.1 GCA_031180405.1 Bacillus sp. (in: firmicutes)
TAAGAGTTAGCGAATCTGCAAATATATCGACTACGCTCGTAGACGCTTAAGTGGCGATATTTCTGGACGTGGGTTCGATTCCCACCGTCTCCACCAAATACATAGTTTGGTGGTTTTTTTAATTTTGGCTCTGTTAAACTTTAATGTTGAAAATTAAGCAAATATTAAGGGAAGCCTGTTCAGAAAGGTATCCCTGTTTTTATTTTGCAAACTTAATCTATAAAAGATAAGTTTTAATATAATTCTTTGGTTAGATAACCACTGTTCAAATTTTTTTGCTCCGTAATTATAATCAAGTTCCTCAATTTCAATTGAAAAAATTCTTTTGCCAAACCTTTTAATTCAATTTCTTGGACAGGATTTTTCAAACCATATTGCTCGAAATCAAAGAAAATGTCCCAAATTTCTTGTGATTGTCTTTTAAAAGCAACCGCTTCTAAATCTAGTAGTTCCGATAACGTGGAGAAAATCCAAAATCACAGGTTTAATAACATATGAATTAGCAACATAAATAACGATATAATTAGCACACAAAAAAGCTTGAGAAAAATTTCAATCTCAAGCTTTTTGACTTTTATGTGTTAAGACTTTAATTAAAGCACCCCATTATACAGTAATTACCACTTTACCTTGAGCGTGACCTTCCTGAAAATATTTGAAAGCTTCAGTTACTTCACTTAATTTATACCGTTTATCAATTATTGGTCTTACTTTGCCATTCTCAAGTAATTCTTTTACATAATTTAAGTCTTTTTGATTTGCTCTCTGTAACAGGTTACTTATTTTCTTGCTTCCAGTCATTGAAATAAAAGGTCCAAGAAATAATGTTTGAAAATATTGGGATTCGGAACCTCCTACGTGAACGAAAATCCCATTTGGTTTTAGTAAACGTCTATAAGCTGAAATGGAATTAGAACCGTTCACACCAAGAATCAAATCGTAACACTCCTCATCTTGGGTGAAATCCTCTTTTGTATAATTAATGATATGGTCGGCTCCTATTGAACGCAATATCTCTAAATTTCTTGTACTACATACACCCGTTACTTCAGCCCCAAATGATTTGGCAATTTGTACCGCAAAAGTACCAACGCCACCAGATGCCCCATAAATTAATACTTTATGTCCCGATTTAATCTTACCTTTATCACGTAGTCCCTGTAAGGCAGTCACACCTGCCATAGGAGTCGCAGCAGCTTCCTCGAAGGAGATATTGTTTGGCTTTAAGGCTAAAGCATATTCGGGGACAGTTACATATTCAGCAAAACCACCCCAGCCACTACCAGAGAGGTCGCCAAATACTTCATCACCTATTTGAAATAGCTTAACATCTTTACCAACAGCTTCAACTGTACCAGCTATGTCACCTCCTGGAATAGAGTATTTTGGTCTCGTAAGTCCGAAGGCAAAACGGGCTAAGAAGGGTTTGCCTTTCAAAAGAACCAAGTTACCAAAGTTTAAGGATGCTGTATGAACCTTTACCAATACTTGATTCTCGGTAGGTAAGGGTTTTTTTATCTCTTTTAATTCAAGTACATCGGGTGAACCATATTTATCACAAACTATTGCCTTCATAAAAACCACCTCCAAATGCTAATCTCCTTGATTTTATTTAATAATAACAAGGGGATTAAAACCTTTCATTGACTTAAGTTAATTTCTAGACACTTTAGAGTTTTTTTATAGTGGTTATTACAAAGAATAAGGGGGGTATTAAGCTCAATGTTGTTTGGTGAGTTAATCTTCGGTACTTTGTTGCTGCTGAGAGGCGGGAAGATTGCAAAATTTAGATGACATCTATTTTAAAATTTATTTTTTATAATTCGCTTCTTTATTCTACTTAATGACTCAGGAGTAATTCCAAGATAACTAGCCAATTGATGCTGTGGTACACGGTCAACTAACTGGGGACGTTTCCTTAAAACGGATTCGTAGCGTTCTTCTGGAGAAGAATTGATAAATTCTCCGAATTGTTCTTGTATTTCACCAAGGTTTATCTCCATCATTTTGCGTACCATTGTTTCCAGTTGTGGGTATTTGTTAAACATCGTTTTTTCAGAATCAACATCGCCAACAACTAATATGCAGTCTTCTACACACACTAATGTATACTTTGACAAATCACCTTGGGTCTGTTCGTTGATAATTGGAATAGCTTGTTCTTCAGTAAAAAAATTTGATGTCACCTCTTTACCTGATTCATCTATAAAAAACTGCCTAACACACCCCATTAATACGAAATAACATTTAATGGCGGAAAGTTCTCCTTGTCTAAGAAGGTATTTTCCTTTTTTATATTCATCAATTCGTAAACTTTCAGAGATTGCCCTCTGTTCATCTTCGCTGATTAAAGTAAAATCAGACATATATTTCAAGAGCATTTTATTCATATTACCTTCCTTTCTAATTGAGGTAATTTAAATGTTTCTTAATCATTTTAACATTTTTATCCATATACTTTTTCCTTTTTATATAAAATTACAATTGAAATAGCACCCAAATTCGCACGATGACAATAGCTATTGTCATCGTGCGAATTTGGAGTACTATTTACTATTCTATTTTAGGTGTATTTTCTTTAAAAATGTTGATGTATCAACGAAAAAATTATACCAATTGCAGCGTTAATTGATATGCTAATTCATATACTATTTACTATGTTTCTCCACGAAACGGAACTACTTATTCTAAATCAAAATCATTTTCGTAATAACCTAAGTATCTATAGTAATATAACACTTTCAAAACTTCACCCAAAAAACTACTGTATGTTGATATTAGACACTAAATTTTGACAAGCGTAAGCTATCATAAGTATCTGTCATTTCAAATACGATGTTAGTAGAAACTCTTTTATATTATGCTTTGTGCTTCATTACTACGACTATCCACAAACAAGAACCAAGCAAGGTAATTATCAAGATATTTGGTAGCCACACCTTTAAAGCGGTCTATCCATTGTTTCAATCGAGAATGGAGACCATTTACATTTTGAATATGATACAAGCCCTTTATAACGTGTTTCCATCATTGGATTTTATGCGATAATGCTCTATTCCCTTTTCTTTCGCATACGTTTTATAGGCTCTCCAAGCATCTGTAACAAGTACATTGTTAGGGGTTAGTTTAGTGCCTATCATACTCTCCACCTTGGTTTTGACAACGCGCCCCATACAAGCAACCATGGAGACAGTTGCTTTAGTACGGTCTCTTGCAACAAGAACACAAACTTGTTCGTGGCTAATGCCTCTATGTTTAGATTTACCCCCACGTTTACGAGGTTTACGTTCTGAAATCCCTCGTTGACCTTTTTGAGAGTATAGGAAATAGGTCTCGTCAACTTCAACGATACCTTCAAATTGCTCAAAATCCATTTGTTTTAATGCACTTAACAGTTTGTGTCTCCAATAAAAAAGCGTAACCCAAGTAACCCCTACGATTTCAGCAGATTTTCGCAGGGAATAGCCTTTAAACATACAGTCAACAAATGTAATCCATTCGTTGCCTTTTCGAGTGCGGTATAGAACCGTATTAGTTGTATCAGTAAAGGTTTTACTACAACATTTACAACGGTAGCGTTGGCGACCATTATATTTTCCAAATCTAACAACATTTTCA
>JAPSLU010000378.1 GCA_031180405.1 Bacillus sp. (in: firmicutes)
AAACTAGCCAACAGGTTCAATACCTATTATTCACAGGTGTTTCAACGGTTTTGTCATTAGTAGCCTATCAGGCCATGATTAATGATGAAGTGGGTAAACAGGAGTATTCCGGCATTTGGATGTTTCTAATCATGACCATTCTTACAACTGCTTTGATAATTATTACTATAAATTTATTCCAAAAAAAATTTATGGACCAAGTATGGTTGAAACTAAATCAAAAAAGGACTATTCGATTTTTCCTTCCTTTGTTTCTGTTACTATTTGCAATTGCGGGAGTTCTAGATGTAACGAATAAGGGATTGGTCTATCAGCAGCTTCCAACTAAGCTCCAGGAAAGAGTTGGAGATATTAATTTGGAGGAAAACTCTACAACGGAACGTGTCTATTTTTTACAAGATGCCATGAAAATGAGCATGGACTCACCTTTATTTGGTTTTGGTGGGAACGGTTGGGGTACGATCTATAAAAAATACCAAGAAATCCCCTACCAATCGAGTAAGGTGCATAATGGTTATCTTGAATGGTTAATTAACACAGGTTGGATAGGTCTGGCTATTTTTATAGGTGTATTGATCTATCTGTATACGAAAATCATAAAAAACTATTTATCACTTGAAAATCCTACATTACAGATTGCCAGTATAGTTGGTTCTGCTATAATTTTAATTCATAGTTTCATGGACTTTAACTTTACATTTGGTACCGTTTGGTTTTTGGCCCTTTGGTTATTTGTTATAGGTCTTAATCCGGATACAGTAAAAACAAAGAAGCAGAAAATAAAGAAATTCCGTATGGTATGGTGCGTTGTACCAACTTCTCTGCTAGTTTTAATTTGTCTAATCTTATCTTTTCGATTTATGCAAGCAGAACAGCTTTTTGCTAAAGGGGCTGCTGCTCCATCCATTACTGAAAGGAAAGCTATTTTAGAACGTATTATCACTCTTGATCCATATCAAACAAAATATTGGTTAGAGCTCGGGAATCTGTATACACTCGAGATTCAACAAGGTAAGAATCAAACAAGTCAGCTTATGGCTCTTATAAAACAGGTGGAGGATCTAGAACCGAATAACCCCAATGTCTTAATAAACAGTGCGACTTTTCTTGAGAAGATCAATCAGTATGAACAAGCTATATCTTATTATGACAGAGCATTAGAGGTGGATCATTATAATACATCATTATATGAGAAAAGTATTAAGCTCAAAGTAGATGTTGCGACAAAAAGTGGTGGTATAAATGAAAAATTACTACAATCTGCCTTACAGGATTTTCAAAGAAATAAACAATGGCTAAAAAAATACGAGCAGACATCTCCTAACACAGATCTATCAAACCGAAGAAACTTTACTGTATCTGAACAAACTAGGTACTATGGGGCACTAATCTATTTTCATCTAAATGATTATGAAAACAGCTTAAAGATCCTTAATTCTATAACACCAAAAGAACAGAAGCTAATGGCTAACGTGATGACATTAAAAATGATGATTCAGCAACGAATGGGGAGTTAGGGTTACATAAATTCCCATTGTTGTAAAGAGTTTCTAAGCTTATAATTTGAAATAGAAGAGAAATGACAAACAAGAGAGTGGACTAAGATACTTTCTTGCTTTGCTTAGGAGGAACAAGAGTGAAAATAAACAAAAAGGTATTTTATATCCTGCTGCTTTCATTGTCACTAGTGATGGCTAGTGCCTGCTCAAATAAAGAGGCTGCTTCAAATGACAAAAAGGAACAAACAGAACAAACGGATCAAGTAAAAAATCCAAAAACAGAAGAACAAGAAGTCCATGATTTTGTATTAGAAAATACAAAGATTGTTAAAATTTTCAATATGAGTAAACGTGTTGATGAAAAACGTCCAGACCTGGGACCATTTTTTGTTGTTAGAGGAATCGATGAAAGAGGTCAAAAGAGTGAGGCATGGATTAAGGATTTGAAGGTTTACGAAATCGTTAAATCAAACTAACTGTTAGGGCTTCCTAACAGTTTTTTGATTGAGTACTTTATTCCTACAAAATACGATAGATCGTCAAAATAGTATAGATTACATAGGTTTTTTATATTATAATTCTGGAAGAGACTTGTAATTCAAGAACTAGAATTTTCGAATATATTTATCGGAAGGCTTACGTTAGATTCTGATAGCCGCGCAGCTTCAATAGATATGTTTATCCTCGAAGGTGCTTCTTTTGTTTTTCTATTACATATTCACTATTAAATACAATTTTTAAAACATTATAAGGATGAGTAGAAGTGAAGAGTTTTAACAAACAAACCGCCATCGAATCAAATGGTAGGAACCATACTATCTATCAATTATTTCTGAAAGATTTACTAGAGTTATTTTTTAGTATATTTGCTTTATTTATCTCCCTGCCATTATTAATCTTTGTTTCTATACTTATTAAGATTGATTCGAAGGGACCGGTCTTTTTTAAACAAGAGCGCATTGGCAGACTGGGGCAACCCTTTTATATTATTAAATTTAGGACAATGTATACCGACGCCGAAAGAAACGGACCGCAATGGGCGGATCTTAATGATTCAAGGATTACGAAGATTGGTTATTATTTGCGGAAATACCGTATTGATGAAATACCACAGTTTCTAAATGTGTTACGGGGAGAAATGTCGTTAATTGGTCCGCGTCCTGAAAGATTGGTCTTTATTAAGGAGTTTGAAAAGGAAGTCCCTGATTTTAGGAAAAGGCTTCAAATGAAACCAGGGATAACAGGATGGGCACAGATTAATGGGGGCTATGATCTCTCTCCAAAGGAAAAATTAGAACTGGATTTATACTATATTTTCCACCACTCATTTTTATTAGATCTCAAAATAATCTTATTTTCATTCCCAGTTATTTTGTTTTCTAAGGGCTGGAGGTAATGAAATGAGACGTATACTTTTTTATGAAAGCCGCCCTGAATGGGGAGGAGCTCAAAAATGCGAACTGGACCTCCTGATTTCGCTAGAAGATGATTCTACACAGACATATTTTTTGAGTTCCACAGACGGTCCGATGATTGATCGTATAAAAACAAAAGAGAAAGATTATACAATTATCCCAATCAATGAATCTGTTAATCAAATTAGAAAAGAACAGGTGAAAATGGGAATTCTGTTTTCATTAATGCAATTGTTTCGGATGTTGCCGCATTTATTGGCTGTCAGTCTCTTTATTATTAGAAATAAAATTGACATCGTTTATACAAGTCAATTCCGTTCTCAATTAATGGTTGGCTGGCTGGCAAAATTACTAGGAAGAAAGGTCATCTGGCATATTCATGGAGAGGAACAACTGCACCTATTGCTAGGCAAGGTAAGCGTGGCAACTTCAGATAAAATTATAGTTGTATCAAAGGCGCTAATGAACCGATATCAAGAACTTTATCCGAAGAAACCGGGGAAATTCACAACTGTACACAATGGGATAGAGCTGCCAATGCTGAAGAAGAAGAAAGACAATGAACGATTTACGATTAGTATGGTAGGAACAATTATTGTAGGAAAAAGACAAGATCTTGCGATTACTGCTTGTGCCAAGTTAAAACAAGCAGGCTTTAATGTTCAACTAAATATTATCGGGGAAAAACCACCTTGGCATTCG
>JAPSLU010000379.1 GCA_031180405.1 Bacillus sp. (in: firmicutes)
CCATATTTCTAATGATTGAAGAATAATAAACGACACTGTTTTTGTATATACAAGTCTATAACTATTTCAAATCTTAACGAAACAAACCCCTTTTGACATCTTATGTAGGTAAAAGCACTAATAAATAACGTATCTATATGAGTTTTCAGCAATTCATCTCAAACTGATATTTGTTTCATCTCAAATTGAGATATATAATAAAATTAAGTAATTGAAGAAAACGTTTCCTAAAACAATAACTTTATTACGGTTTTACATAAGGAGGATTTAAGATGAGCCAATCAGCGAGAGAATCCAAAGTGAGAGATTTATTAAATAAACAAAAATTCAATGAGAAAGAAATTGCGCAAATGACGGATCCACAGATTGAATACTATCACTGGCTCTATTTTGAAGATTCAGTTTACGATTATATGTAATTACAATAAATGATAAGATAGCGGCTTTTGTACTGAGTACGAAAGCTGTTTTTGTTTTTTTCACTGTTCAAGTCTAATATTAAAAACTTTTTGTTTTTGATGCTTTTCTTTTAAATGATTGTTTAAACGTTCCATTTGTACTAGGAGGATATAATGTTCTATTATTTAGTTAACATAATATTTATATGGTAAACTTATCTTTTAGATGTCTCCTAAAGAATGATTTTTACTTCGGAAATCGCTCTTACATGCACTACTTTTTCTTGCATTTCAATGCGAAATTGCCTCTCCCCTTTTAGCTACGCCAGTAATATACAAATTTCATCATCTATATTCCAAAAAAATTCATAAAACAACAAATTTTCGCAAAAATATCAAGATAAAAAGACAAATAACCGCTTTCTTGTGGTATAATTCGTAATGGCATTTTTTATAAAAAAATATATTTTAAGATTTAGAAGGTGAGATTAGATGAAGTTTATGAGAAGAATGATTTTACTGCTCGTCGTTTTATCAATCATTTACGGAATGTCACTTGCAGACTATAAAGTCACTACCCAAACTGACGATAGCTTTAAGGTAATTTGGAAGGAATATTCCGTTGAGGATAAGAGCGAATTTGTAATGAAGGATCAATTAAATTTTTTTGATGGCTTAAATAATAGTGTTGCTATACTTGGGAAGTCGATCATCGATTATCCGATGGATGGTTGGACCTTTTTTAACAAATCAAAGGAGTTTCTCTCTAACTTGGAATTGCCAGTATGGGCAAATACTATTTTAGAAGCACTTTTCTTTATCCTTTGCTATATTGCTGCAGCTGTTGTGATGATTATTTCGATACCTGTTTTATTATATAAATTATCCTTTTTCGAGGCAGACCCTAGTTATCATCTAGGTATTTGTGCCGTCATATTAGGACTTTTTATTTTCACTAAATTCACTGAAAGTAAAGGCAGTAAAAGACCAAAACCACAGCCAAAACCTCAACAAGTGAAAGTATAAAGAACAAAATTACGGTGGAATTAATTTATAGCGTTAAGCCATAAAAGGTTTAGCGCTTTTTTACATATGTATATTAATTATGGATTAAATGTACAAGAATCTTAGCTCTATCTGCAGTCAAACGAATTAATCCATGCACAGTTCCTAAGGCTAAACTACTATCCCTACATTCCTATTTTCTACATTATATCACACCGTTTTACATTCTTCACTACTTTTATCATATTTTTTCATTCAATGATTTGATTTTTTTGTTGTTTAGGTATTTTGAATTATCTCATTCGTCGGTTATTATCCATTATGGGATATTCAACATTATCAATTTATAGTGAAGTTGTAGGAAGCTCGAGCTCTCTAATGTCTATAATAAGTAGTGCGAGAGTAAGCAGAGTCCCAATATCGACGACTCTGCTCTTTCTAATTGAAATTTCAAAGCACATAATTTATTATTTACTCCAATCAAAGCCAACCTTGTTGAGAAAAGCACGTGCTAGTAAAATATGCCCTGCTTCATTTGGGTGAACTCTGTCCCAAGCTAATGCTGCTGGGTAAATTTTGTCTAATAGTTTATTAAAAGCTGCTTGTGTATCAATAAAATAACAATTTGTTTCTTCTGCAATTTTTTGAACGACAGCGCCATATTCATCCATCGCTTTCCGCATCTCGTCTTCCGGATTGGCCTCCAAATAGTAAGGAGTCATTAACACTAATCCCTCTACTTGCGGCTTTGTTGTTTCGACAAGATTGCGAAGGGTTTCCTCATATTCGTTAATGTACACATGCTTATCCTTTATGAAAGGTAAATCGTATTGTCTCCATACATCATTTATTCCAATCATGATCGATAACCAATCTGGTTGTTGATTCATAACATCTTCTTGCCATCTTTCCTTTAAGTCACGCACCGTGTTTCCGGAAATCCCTTTATTAACTACACGAATTCCTAATTCCGGATATGTAGAGGTTAAGAATGCGTTTACAAATGAGACGTAGCCCTTCCCTAATGCACCGAATAATCCTTCCCCCTCAGGTTTTGCTCTCTCGCAATCTGTTATTGAATCACCAATAAATAACAGCTTCTGATTCCTTTTAAGTTCCATTATTCATCCCCACCTTGTCATTAAATCTTCTAGTAATATATAAATTACTAACCTAAGTTTAGTACATCAATCCCTATTCGTCTATTAGGCTTAGATTATAAAATTAGATTTTTGGGGACAGTCCCCACTTCATAAACCCATTTCCCTATTTTTATAAAAAGATATTGACCAGGCAAAAGCTTGCTTGGTATTATTTGAGAAATCCTCATTGATATTTTCCTCTATTTTGATGTAAATTTTGATTCATCTCATCATTTTGGAATGATAATAACAAGCTGTATTAGGTTCTGAAATGTATCTCTTGGCGAGTAACTTTTTTTAAAATTAAAATTTTGAAACCCTTTTCATTTCAAACCCAATAGTTAAAGTTATGTCTGAGAAGTTTGTATAATGTAATTGTTAATTCTTAAAGGAGGTGAAGCTAAAGCAGGCTACTTAGAATAAATTATATGCGCTTTCTGTAATTTCCCATTTTTTATGAAACGGGTTTCATTTTTTTGAACAATTCATCCTTAGATCATCTCTTCTACCTAAAAGTCTATTAATCTCAATAACAATCAGTCGGGAGGTTTCGATATGTTTCGAAAATCCATTTATTGTGGGATCGTTTTTCTTCTTCTATTTTCTACCCTATTTGTCGGAGGAGCTGTTGCTAATAACAGTACTACAGTAACGACGAATTCCGCAGAACGAGAGCCAATGAACACGGAAGTTCATTCAATTGATGGGACAAATGTTTTGTATCAATATGGTGAACCAGTCCCTTCGTTTGATACATGGACACAAGAAGAGCCTAGCAGAAGCTATTTATCACTTGATGGGAATTGGAAATTTTCAATCGATCCTGATAAGCAAGGGATGAATGAAAAATGGTATGCAAAAGAATTCAATGATGCAAATTGGCAGTCTGAAAAGGTACCTGGCAGCTGGGATCTATATGATACCCCTGATTTTGGAACATATGATGGCTCTAACTTCGGTGTTGGCAGTGCTTTTTATGATGGTGACGCTTGGTTCCGGACCCATTTTTCACTTGATGCCAACTGGAAAAATCAATTTGTTAAGCTTCATTTTCTCGGTGTTAACTATCGC
>JAPSLU010000380.1 GCA_031180405.1 Bacillus sp. (in: firmicutes)
ACGATCCCCTCCGCCCTAGTCGTTCTCGAATTAATAAAAGTGCAAACACGGGTGCACCAATTAATGCGGTGATCACACCAATTGGCATTTCTTTCGGTGCGATAATGGTTCGTGAAACCAAATCAGCCAAAATTAAAAATGCTCCGCCAATAAGCATTGACAAAGGAAGTACATGGCGGTGATTCGGTCCTGTAATAAGACGAATAAGGTGTGGAATAACAAGTCCAACAAAACCAATTGAGCCAGACACTGCAACAGCTGAGCCTGTTAATAAGGAGGCTCCAATTAAAATATAGATTTTCCTTATTCTCACATCAACACCAATATGATCTGCTGCATCCTCACCAAGTGCTAATGCATTTAACTCTCGATGGTTTAAAAATAACATCAAGGAACCTGCGAGCATAAATGGAACGATTAGTTGAACATGTGTCCAGCTTCTCATTCCAACACTGCCGTATAGCCAATAAATAATTTGTGTCATGGAATCTCGATCACTTAATGAAATGATTAATGAAACAATGGCACCTGTAAAAGCACTCACAATGATTCCTGCTAATATAATTGTTTCAATCGCTAGGTTTCGACTACTTAATTTGACGAGGCCAAAAACAATAAACAAGGTAATAAACCCACTTATAATTGCTACAACCGGAAGAGTAAAGCTTCCTAAGCCTTGAATTGAAAACTGAAAAAAGATGACAAATACCGCCCCCAGTGACGCACCGGATGACACACCAATTGTATAGGGATCAGCTAATGGATTTCGCAAAAGTCCTTGAAAAGCGGCACCTGCTAACGCTAGTGATGCACCAACAAAAAATCCAAGAATTACTCTTGGAAGACGAATATTCCAAATGATCATTTCTTCATTTTTTGGTAATTGTTCTAGCCAACCAACCCCGAATGTATTGTCCGATATAATATGTAAAATCGTAGATATGGGCACTTGAACACTACTTATAAATAAGCCAAGGAGGGCCGTACTAAGTACAAACCCTCCGCTTAGAATATACAGCCACGTAACCTTACTTTTTAAAAACTTCAGGATAAATAAGCTTTGCAAGTGTCTCGACTCCTTCAATTAAACGAGGACCTGGTCTTGTCACAGTGTCATTATCAACATCAAACACCTGTTCATTTTTAATAGCAAGTACATCTTGCCATCCTTTACGTGCCAGAACTTGCTCACTAGGATTTTCTACATAATAGCCATATGTGGTAATAATCACATCAGGATTTAATTGGACAATTTCTTCCTCTGTTAGTTTTACCCAGCCTTCTTGGTCTTCTGCAGCATTAATCGCTTGAATTGATTCTAGCATCTCATGCATAAACGTGTTTTTACCTGTTGTAAAGATATCTGGTGATGGAGAAACTTCTACCCATACTTTCTTTTTCTCTGTAATTTCTGCTGCTTGTTGTTTTATAGCTGTGAGTCGATCCTTCATATCTGTGATCATTTCGTTTGCCTTTTCCTCAGTCCCTGTTGCTTTTCCAATCATTTCGATATTCTTATACACTTCTTCAAATGAAGATGTTTCACCAACTACAATTACCTTAATTCCAGCTTCTTCAAATTGCTTTAATATATCAGGGTGTGTTTCATTGTGATAATCAGTTACTAACGCAATATCCGGCTGAAGGGAAAGAACCATTTCAACATTTATATCCTGTCCTCCCACTTTTTCTTTTTCTAAAGCTTCTGGTGGATAGTTACAGTAATCAGATACACCTACTATCCTTTCTCCTAATCCAAGAGCAAAGGCAATTTCAGTGTTACTTGCTTGAATAGATACAATGGTTTGAGGATCAGATTCAATGGTTACCTCTTTATTGGCATCATCAGTAATCGTTACAGGAAATTTCTGTCCAGTTTCGGTATCGGCTTCTTCCTGAACTGTCTCAGTTTTTATATTCTGCTCTCCTTTTGTATTCTCCTCCTGTGAACCACAGCCTGCGATCATGAATGTGCTTAACAAAAGAAAAACAAATACTAATCCCCACTTTTTCATAAACGTACTCATTTTTCATTCTCCCTTTCTCTTTTGAACACAAAAAAACGCTATTCCTGTGGAAAGCGTTGAATAAAGGCCTCTAGTTTATTTCTCTCTTGTCGATCCTATGTATAAACATGCAATTTACGAATTAAATAATAGCATTAACACAATAAGAGATTATGAGCACCTTAAACATTCCTTTCCTCGAGGAAGTTTGAAAACATAATAGGCAGGTCTCCTGACTTGCGAATACTACGGACAGTTACTCCTTCCCATGCTTACCACACAGTGGATGTTATATAACCTTCCTTTTCGCTTACAGTGGCGGGACCGTGTTGGATTTACACCAAGCTTCCCTCTTAGTCTTACATAATCAATGTAAGAAACCTATTTGTTTTATATTCATTTTTTTATTTTCTATAAGAGAGTATAGTATAGTCTGATTGTTTTGTAAAATTGATATGAAAATAGTTAATGGTTAAGTAACTATTTTTCTAAAAAAATTAAGTAACTATATAACTAGTATTTGGGGTGGCTGATTTGTTTTATACCTATAAAAAAACAATTTTTAGAGTTATGGTTATTGAAAAATAAACATTGTAATATTGACTTTATTCGATTTAATGACCAGCTATCTATTCTTTTCTCAAATAAGCTTACACCACATCTTAAAAAACTAATATGTTACTCCCTTTGATTGCACGACTTCCTGTGTATGTTCTCTAATCAGAAAACCTCCAAATAAACCAATCATTGAAAATATGACAGGAATGATAAAACCGTAAAAATAACCAACGCTACTTCCTCCCGTTTGAAAGGAGTCTAGTACGGTTCCAAAAATAATTGGCAATAAGACGGCACTTAAAAATCCCCCCATATTTGCGAAGCCTGTGGCAACACCTACTTCTTTAGGATCAAAAGATTGGCGTACAACAGCAAACGTTAATGCACTTGCCCCATTACCATAGCCGGTCATAAAAAATAGTAAAAAAACCATAAAAAGTGGTGGCTTTCCACTAAAAAACAGAAAGCACGACCAACTTAAAAAGATCATCGTATGAACAATTAAATAAGGTTTTTTAATTGAGTTCACTCGGCTTGAAATCCAAGTTGTTAAAGGAGCGCCAATGATTGCTCCAAATAAGCCGAACATTATTAATTGACTCGAACTAGAAAGTGTCATATCAAATACATTCATGCCATATGGGACTGCCCATGAACCGATAAATCCAATATATGTTCCTACTACACCAAAGTGGCAAAAAAAGACAGCCCAAGCTTGTCGATTTGAAAAAATGCGTTTTAAAATAACTATCGTTTTCTCAGGATTAGACTTTGTTTTCTTTGTAGTTGAGTTAGCTAGATTGCTGTTTTTGTCCATTTGTTTTGGTTTTTGTATAAGAATAATATAGAGAAGGATTCCACTCAAACATAAAATAACTCCCATTACCAAGAATGAAGTTCTCCATCCAGTTAATCCAATCAACATTGAAAATGGTACGGTTGCTAGTAAGAATCCAAGACTACCAGACACTCCTGCCATACCAAGTAATTTGACAAATTCATTTCCTTTAAACCACTGGCTTAAAATCAAT
>JAPSLU010000381.1 GCA_031180405.1 Bacillus sp. (in: firmicutes)
TGGCGTACTAAGTAATTTTCCAATTTGGCTTTTTCAACCAAAAAATAATCCATCAAAAAAAAGACCCGTATTAGGGATCAAGCTTAGCTCTAGAGACCAAGATCGGCCAATTAAAAAAATTGATAATGCCATTGATATGTTTAGTGCATTATTTGAAACAATGAAGGATGCACATGATGAAAGACATATATCAACGAGACATGAGAAAGATATTGTCTTCATTCCGGTTGAAAACATTGTGTCGACAGAATTCGAATTAAATGAACAAAAAAAACTAGCTCTAATTGAGCTAGGTCGGAGTCGAACGAACGATTTTCTAAAGAGATGGTCTTATTAGAAAAACGCTCGGTTTTTCTTTTTGCCTTTTTTTCCTTCAATTACAGTTAAATGTGAAGGCTGTTGTTTTTTCTTTTTAATTGCAGATGCTTTTTTTGCTTTCTTAGCTTGTGATATGTTTCTAATATTTGAACTTCTATTACTGCGGTCGTCAAAACGCCTTTTGGATTGTTTAGCAGCTTTTAAATAAGAAGAGTGTTCCTTACCTAACTTTCTTTTTGAAACCATTCGATAGATAAGATAAATGAAACCAGCGATTGCCGCATAAATAGCAATTTGTTTTAAAAGCCATAATGGATCTGACACTAATGTTGTGACAAAGCCTATAAAACCTAATAAGATAACAACCATGACGATCCAATTTACACGACGATTCATCTTGACCACCTCCAAGGAAAGATACCAATCAAAATACGTTCAAATTAAACGATTTGCTCTGCGGATGTCTCTGTCTCTTTTTCCATTCTTAGAAGTTCATTAAAACTTGCGATTGCTACTTCTACCTGATCATTTGTAGGCTCTTTTGTTGTTAAAAGCTGTAACCACAGTCCAGGATACCCTAAGAACCTTAATATTGGGATATTTCTTACCTTATTAGTAAGTTGTAACACTTCGAAAGAAATTCCCAGTACCACAGGTATTAATGCTAGTCGGTTGACGATTCGTAACCATAAAGGATCTGTAGGAACAAGTGTGTAAACAAATACACCAACAATAACAGTAAAGAGGATAAAGCTGCTTCCACATCTGTAATGCAAGCGCGATTGACTTTGAACATTTTCAACTGTCAATTCTAAATTGTTTTCATATGTGTTAATTACTTTATGCTCTGCCCCATGGTATTGAAACACGCGTCTAATTAACGGAGTAAATGATATAGCATATATATATGCTAAAAGTAACACGAGTTTGAAAGCGCCCTCTAAGAGAATTTGCCCGAAATCTGAAGGGATAAGTGGGCGGAACATTTCTGCTAAGAAAACAGGTAAAAGCGTAAAGATTACCTTACCAAAGAAAAAGGAAAGAACTCCGACCGCGGCAATTCCAAGCCACATCGTTAATTTCGAATCATTTTTCTTTTTTTCTTCAATTATTTGCAGATCATCTACTGGGTCAACCTCAAACCGTTCAGTAGAAAAGTTTAAGTGCTTAGAACCATTTGCACTTGCTTCAATGATCGCGACGATACCGCGCAGAAAAGGGATTTTTTTTAAGGAAGATAACACTTGCTGATTTTTCCTAGGTAAATGGAAATAATCAATTGAGTTATCATTGCGACGAATAGCTGTTATGTAATGGTGTTTTCCACCAAACATAACGCCTTCAATAACAGCTTGCCCACCATATGCAGGCTTCTTTTCATTTGCCATGTGACACCAACCTATCCAATTCTTATTATGAAAGTAAACAATATCTAATCAGTGTTTAGCTATTATCTCTATAATACAGAATTTAGAAAGAAACCTCTAGAGGGATGTTTAGAAATGAACAATATAAGAGCTAAGGATTTGACAAGCACTGAGTTAGCTGTTCATTCGGTTGGAATTTATGACAAAATTATCAAATTTCTCCTTTTCTAACCTTTAGTTTAAACAATTGTATGGAAATTATTCCTATAATTACATTATACCCACGCTTTTTCTTGCTAGACATGTAATTTCCATATTAATGAAAAAATGCAATGTATCAAAGATGCAACATTCTAAAATACTAATCACACAGATAATTTTAAATCATGCCTGATAAAAAATTGGACATAGTATAAATGGAGGTGTTTTAAAATTGGCGGATAAAGATCGCAAGAAAGATAAAGAAAATAAGAGTAAAGACAATCCTGAGTTAGAACAAAATAAAAGAGAAGCACCCATGTCCGTAATGGGGAAATCGATCGTTACGGGATTTATTGGTGGTATTTTTTGGAGTGCATTAGCCTATCTCGCTTATATTTTAAACTTCACTGAGGTTAGCCCAAATCTTATTTTACAACCTTTCGCATTGGGAGGCTGGAAAGATGGGGTGATTGGAAACTTTATTAGTATTGTGATCATTGGATTAATCTCAATTGGAGCAGCTTTAACATATTACGCAGTATTAAGACGTTTTGATGGAATGTGGCTTGGCATAGCTTTCGGAGGAGCGTTGTGGGCCCTTGTGTTTTTTGTATTGAATCCGATTTTCCCAAATGTAGAAACAGTGTTCGAACTATCACGAGGAACAATCGTTACAACATTATGTCTTTATATTTTATACGGCGTATTTATTGGTTACTCGATCTCATTTGATTATAAAGAATTTCATACTGAAATAGAAACCTAAGGAAAACGGTATCTTGATATGGTAGAATGTTCATGTGATGAACATTCTTTTTTGTTGTTAAGGAATTTATAAAATTTTTGAACTGTGGATAAGCAGCGCACGACATCCGTGATCAGGGCGCTTGCGCTTTTGTTCTATGGAAAAGTCATGAAATGAGGTGTTTGATTGAATGAAAGTCTTAGTGATAAATGGGCCTAACTTAAATCGGTTAGGTATCCGGGAACCAGGAGTATACGGGTCCAAAACATTAACGGACCTAGAAAAAGATCTTTTTAGTTTCGGTGAAAAGGTAAACAGTGAAGTAACATGCTTTCAATCAAATCATGAAGGCGATTTAATTGATGCCATTCATGAGGCAGATGACCAGTTTGATGGAATTGTGTTAAATCCGGGAGCGTTTACACATTATAGTTATGCGATCCGAGATGCTATTGCAAGTATCTCTATACCAGTCATTGAAGTACATATTTCAAACGTCCACGCTAGAGAGGAATTCAGACATACATCTGTTACTGCACCAGTCACTGCAGGACAAATCATTGGTTTGGGATTTAAAGGTTATGAATTAGCGATTCTTGCATTAAAAGAGAGAGCAGGAGGGGCAAAATAATGAAACTGGAAAACATTCGTAAGCGATTTAAAGAGCTGTCAATCGAAGGTCTTTTAATAACAAGTAGTTACAATAGAAGATATATGACAGGATTCACTGGTACAGCGGGTGTTGCGATTATTTCTGAAGAAAACGCAGTTTTTATCACAGATTTCCGCTATACAGAGCAAGCGGCAAAGGAAATCGAAGGCTTTGAAATTGTTCAGCATACTGGTCCAATCATTGATGAAGTAGCAAATCAGATTGAAAAGCTAGGAATAAAGAGAGTAGGATTTGAGCAAGACCATGTTACATATCAAGCCTTTACTTCC
>JAPSLU010000382.1 GCA_031180405.1 Bacillus sp. (in: firmicutes)
TTTCAAGAAACAGACTCACTTTGTGAAAATTGGCTTTCATCTAAATCAGAACAGAAGCCACCTGCTGCTAAAAGCTCATCATGTGTACCTTTTTCAATGATATCTCCTGATTCTAAGCAAGGATAAATTCAGCATCACGAATGGTTGATAAACGGCGGGCAATAACAAGGATCGTTCTACCTTCTAAAGCTTTGTCATTACCTATTGAATTGCCGCCAAGTATTTCTACAATACTTATGATCCTAGACAGAAGAACTCCAAGTAAATATAAGTATTCTTGATACCGAGAGAAATGTAAAAAATCATGAAGTAACATAGTAAATTAAGTGTTTTAAGTAACCAAATAACAGTAAAAATAGCAAATAAAAACACTTGGATTATAATATCTAAGCGTTTCTGTTTATGTATTAAATTGTTAAATTAAAACAACCGATTACTTAAAGTACACAAATATCTTTTTTACATATTTAATTACAATTTTATCTAAACGATTAGTGATAAAATTCAATACCGTGTTCTATCATTGAATTGAAGAGTTATGATTGCAAAAATAGATAAAATAAATAAAATGGCAAACTCCCATCCGTAACCACTAAATTGAAACCATTTTCCTTCGTAAGATCGTATTCCTGCAAAAGTCATGAAAAAAATGATTCCCATACCAGATAATATTCTAGTTTTAGGAATCAATATACCTATAGCAAAGATGAGTTCTAAGACACCAGCTAATATGACTAATGGGTGTGCAGGAATTAACCCTAAATTTGCAAACACTTCAGCTGTTTTCTCAATACCCATCCCTCCAAACCATCCGAATAGCTTTTGAGTTCCATGAGATAACATAACAAATGCAATCAGAATGGTTAAACTTAAACGAGATATCTTTTGTAACAAATTAGAATTTCCTTTTATCTTTTCTAGCATTGTAAAACCTCCATTTTTTGATATGTAACATTATTATAAATTATTTTTTTGCCATTTGACCTATTTTTGAAATGATAGGTACTATTTATTTGTTCTAACCTGCCCGTATAATATACGGTGTCATATATAAGCGGTAGCCTTCGGACTATATCGTTCTTAAAAAACTTCCGATATAATGCGACAGCGTTCCGCAATTTACCGTTGCAGCGTAACGGTGCTATACGCTATAATACTATTAATCGATAAGCTATGACGTACAGCGAACGTAGGCGTCCGTTGGCTTAGGCTTAGCGGAGATTTCATTAAGGGGCATTAGCTCAGCTGGGAGAGCGCTACGCTGGCAGCGTAGAGGTCAGGGGTTCGAGCCCCCTATGCTCCATACCACGATATAACAACGTTTGTTTATAACCGATAAAACTCCGCTCAGCGTAGCGGTGCGGTGCTATTATCGACAGCGTAACGCCTTATCTCTTCGAAGTAATATTATTCGATGTAGGAGGCGTTTTTATTTTGTCACATTCTGAAAAAAGACCCGGTAAAACGGTAAAAATAGCCGCGTGGGTCACGAAAATCTATGTATAGATAATAAAATTTCGAAAAGCTCCAGGTAATAAATGATAATACTGATAATCAGACAAAACCATATAATGTTTCCCTTGTCTTATCTCAAAATCCCCTTTCAATAATCTCATATAATCGTAATGATCCTTTTATTTTTCTAACTCTTATTGGCATTGTTTTTAAATTTATCTATTATTTTTACCTTTAGTTTGAATCAATTTACTTGGTATGCTATAGATTTTTTTCTTTCTAATATCTCAATTTGTGCAATTTCCTGACCTTATTATTGTTATTATTTTGATTCAACTGTACTATTAGAAGACGTTGAAGATTTAGATTCAGGAAATTGTTCTTTAACACTAACTACTTTTTTGAATCATTATTATTGGAATTTACAACTTATTTATCTGTTGCCTTTTCTGAAATTTCGTTTTGTTTTTCTGTTTCTTGTTTAAATTTCTTTACTTCTTCTTGAAACTTTATTTTTTCATCGTTAAGCGCTAACTTTTCTTTCTCAAATTTAATTTTTCCTTTTCGAAAGATTGCGTGCATATCTTCTTCAATTTCATTTACGCTTCCTTAATGTAAGTTGCTCTTTATCAAATAACTGTAGCTCCTTGTGAATAGATACTTGTTCTGCTTTTAATTCCGATTTTTCATTCCACAAATAACTATTTGATGAATAGAGATGTTCTTAAAAAAGAAAAATAGCCATCAACATTTAGATAGTGGTTTTCTAAACCTATTTGCTTTTCCAAAATTTATCTGTTATGATGAAGTAGAATTATTTTTGTTCGGTATGTAAGGAAAGAATAAGTTTTTAAAACTTTCGCCTTTGATATCTAATTGAGCAACTATAGTAATAAATTGTGGATTTAATCCACCCAGGAGGAAACAAGCATGCAACAAGGTACAGTAAAATGGTTTAACGCAGAAAAAGGTTTCGGTTTCATCGAAGTTGAAGGTGGAGAAGACGTATTCGTACATTTCTCAGCTATCCAAGGCGAAGGATTTAAATCTTTAGACGAAGGCCAAAAAGTTACATTTGACACAGAACAAGGTCAACGTGGACTTCAAGCTACTAACGTAAACAAAGCGTAATTATTAAAGGACTCTAATATAGAGTCCTTTTTTTATGTCTCTGTTTTTAGACAATAAAAATCCCCATCCAAAATGAATGGGGAGAGGCAAACAATTAATAGGTATTTCAATGGTTAACTAAGGATAGCATACTATCTGTATAATACCTAATAAAAATAAAAATAATGTTTAAATACCTGCGTTTAGATGCACATATTTCCGAACACTCGCTCTTCAATAGTCTATATTGGCTGTGTCATTGTTATCCTGTAAATGACTCTAACATAGTCGCTCTTTTCGTTCCGTTCTTCTCTGTCCATAGGACTGATACTATGACATCTGCTGACTTCTCTGAGTTCAGTTACTTATCACTAAGTAAGTTCTCTATCGAGATACTAAGAGATCTCCCAGGGTAAGTTCATCCACTTTTTCCTCATATATCTGCTACATTTATTCCTATCTCATTGGGGATATTTTGGACTTTACCTTGTTTTTCAGTTTCGTCCTGAAAATAAGAACGTGTACCTCAGACCTAGAATTTGACTAGAGCTTCCTTCAGATTCCACGTCACCATGGTCACCCTGTTTTGACTAATGGTTCACACATCCCAACGCCCAAACGGACTTTCACCGTCTGGTTGATGAACAGCCAGCACACAAAAAAGGAGCTACAGATGCACTGTAACCCTAGAAAATAGCAATATAGTATTATCATTTTAAAGAGAATGGTCGCGAAAAAATTCAATGTTAATTCATAGGTGCTTATTTTTTATGCTCAAATTCTGAATGTTCGCTTGTTAGATTATGGCTTAAAAACCAACACAACAACTCGCTAATACTTGATAAATCAGTTATCATTACTTCATTAAGCAAAGTACCCTTTTTCCGAGCATAATGAAAAGCCCTCAATGAGGACTATTGTTTCCTGTGTTTACACTTAACTTTTTCAACTAGTTCAACATAATAATGCAACAAAACAAAGGGCCAACAAAAGATTGTT
>JAPSLU010000383.1 GCA_031180405.1 Bacillus sp. (in: firmicutes)
CATCAGTTTAACAAATAAAAAAGCTGCTCTATATATAAATGAGCAGCCAATTCGAAATAGATCATGCATATGTCCCTATAGAGTATTTCTTGTCGATACTTTTATAATTTGAGTCATTGCTAAACAATAAGGGTATCTTAGACCTGTATGAATAATCTGGTTAATTGCAGTTTATCAACTTTACCCCTCTTTATTACGATTGAAAAACACCAACATTTGTAACCACATCGTATGAATATATACAGATTCCTTGGTTTCTATTAATAGGAATTATCCATTTTACAAAAAACTCATTCCCAGCTGCACCTAGTTTTTCCATTACTGGTCAAAAGGTTATTCATCTCTCATTAAAGTAAAATAATGATGAAGCTCCTTTTCATTAATTGATATTCTGATTGTCAAGTCCTTAGTTCGTAAAACAAAGTCCTTGACACCTATAAATTCAGATTCAGCAATCAAGTAAAATTGTGTTCCCTTTTTTAAATCTTTAAAATTTTTCTTTAGCTTATATATCTTCATTATCTTACCTAGCTACTCCCTTTTAAATCGGTTGATTGGTAAACTAAAATACTATCTATATACTCACCTGAAAATATCAAGTTACTTATGGCTTGTCAACTGCAATCCTTTCTTTTATTTAGGCTAATTTCGTATTCTTTGTTGCTATTAGTAACTCGAAGACAATCGCTCTGTATTACGTCGAATAGCATCTTTTCTTATTAGAAAAGTACCTTTTATGCTATAAAATACTGTTTTCCTCCAAATAATTAGGTCAATTAGCAACAAACTTTCAGAAAAGAGCAATGGTAAAAAGCGCTTTTCCTATATTACGGAAAGCGCTAATTGCAAAAGATTGTTATTTATGGAAGACTCCTTATTGTTATGACAGTACCTACTAAAAAATTTACCTAATCCGCTTGTACTTCCTGAACTGTTTCTTCTACTTCCGCACGGGTGATTTTTTCACGGCCTTCTTTTATTGCTTTTAATGTTTTGTGAGCAATTGCTAATGGTAATCGACAGAACAGTAAAATTGTTCTTTTATTAATACTCTTCATATATTCATTTGCCAATGCTAAGTTTTCGTTAGCATAGGCGAATAACTCATCTTGATTCCAGCCATATGGAAGAAAGCTTACACCGCGTTCATCCATATCCTCATGTTGGTTACGTAAAATATTAACCGCCTGTAATCCTCTTCCATAACCAATTGCTAGATCACGATCAGTTTCAATGTTGTCATGCCATTTCCATAAATCTGATAACATAACTCCAACAAGACCAGCAACATAATAAGTATAGTCATCTAAATCTTCACGAGTTTGTATATTCCAACCTGCTTTTGCCCATTTCGCCATCCCTGTTGCCATTTCACTTGTTGCAGTTTGCACACGATTTTTCGCCCCAGAGGGAGCTAATAATAGCCAGTCTGCTAACCGTAATGTAACTTCAGGTAGTACATCTGCGTATGGAGAAACTAACGCATTATATTTCTCATAATTAAAATCTTCCTCAAGCAATAAATGACTGGTCTCCATAAGCAAATCATGCTTTACATCATTTGGTAGCTCTTCGTGGTCTTCAATTTCATCAATAGCCCGCATCGCTAAGTAAGCTACTGCTACTGCTTCTTTTAAATCTTTTTTTAAAAAGGTAATCGGTATGTAAAATGTTCGACTTGTTACCTTTAAAACTTCCATTGCCTCTTTTATCGATACCTTTTGTTCTTTCATCATTATTCCTCCGTATAGGTTTGAAAAAGGTGCCTTCCTTGTCTATGGAATGGGCCAATTTACTGAAGAACACTTTTAAAGAAACGCTCCCCAAACTCAAATCATGAACAACATTATGAAAATCACCTTCGCTTAATGATACCCACGATTTTGAGTCTTATTTGTCATATTCTATCTATATCATATAAATCGCAAAGTTTCAAAGCTTCCACTCAAACCCTAAAAGTGGTTTATATGATTCTAGAGTTAATAATTTCTATAATATGAATAAACAATCCTTCATTAGTCTAGAAGATAATTAAAAATAGACACATTTCCTTATGAAGTTGAGTAGAAGGGAGCTTTTCTACTATATGGTAGATTGTACTCCCCCCTCTCAAAACCGTTCTTGCTCTGTTAATGCGGACGTCTCCTAGTCATCATTCACATAAATATAACTAATCTCTTTCCTTCATTCATATGTACTCACTTTAAATTCTGTTGAAGCTAATGGGTATTTAGCAAGTTACTGTTATTTTAACGCACGCAATACTTCTAATAACATCTCTTTGAATGCGTTTCTATCAATCGCTTCACAAACGCGAACATTTCTTGTTCGCTCCAAACGATTATTAACATCCACAAGACTATAACCTTTTGTTAGTTCCCCGACTGTTTCAACATCTACATGATAAACATTCGATTGTGTCATTATTTTTTCATTTGCTGCAACAGCAGCAAGTAGAGTATCTGGATGTGTTGTCCCATTTAACTTGTGAACACGTTTATTGAAGTTCATTACAACTTTATTGACATCCTTAAAAAATTGAGAACCTTTAGTCGCTAAAGCTTCGATGTCATTATGATCATGATCGTCCATAACAGAATATTGTGTGCACATTTCCCAACCAACCATTGTAATTGGAATGCCTGAATGAAGCACAATTTTCGCTGCTTCAGGATCAACAAAGAAATTGTATTCTGCGCTAGGTGTAATATTTCCTAATGCATTATTTGTACCGCCCATAATATATAGATGTGGAATTTTCGCAACGATGGTCGGATCCTTTTTTATCGCCATGGCTATATTCGTTAATGGTGCAATAGCTAATAAATGTATTTCTCCCGGATTATTGTGGACTGTTTCAATTAGAAAATCAACTGCATGTCCTTCTGATGGAGACTGGACCGCTTTTTCAAAAAACGAATCACCCATTCCGTCCTTACCATGTACATCCTCAACTGTACGATGCTGGTTTTCACCAAGACCCATTAATGGACGTTCATACCCTTTATAAACCGGTACTTGTCCACTCTTACCTGCTATTTGAACGGTGTAAAGTGCATTTTCAACCTGCTGATCAAATTGAACATTCCCACCAGTTACCATAATACCTTCCACTTGAAAATAATGAAGGGCTGTTAAAATTGAAATTGTATCATCACCAGCTGTGTCGGTATCAATAACGACTCGTTTTTTTTCTATCATTTAATATTCCTCGGTTACTTTCTTTGCTAATTCAGTTATATAATCGAAAAACTCATCCCTATTCACATCATAAACGACATTTACTGGACGTCCATCAGCTGTTTCAACTGTCCGACCTTGGCTTGGACCGTCTGTTTGTACGATGCTGTTAATGGTTTGTACTTTGACAAGATCACGATTTCCTACAAACGCAGTTGTTAACACATCCCACAAATAGTAGGTAGAGTTTGTCGAAAAGTGAACAAGTGGTGGTACCATCGCATAACATTGGCCAAGAAAGTCAACACCAAGATATTTTCGTTCGGCTGCCCAACGTTCACGTACATCTAAAGTAAGCGGCACTTGGTTTGTACTTTCAAGG
>JAPSLU010000043.1 GCA_031180405.1 Bacillus sp. (in: firmicutes)
CCTCAATAACAACACGCATACCATTCCGGTCAGATTCATCACGCAAGTCTGTAATTCCATCAATTTTCTTATCGCGAACAAGCTCAGCAATTTTTTCAACTAACTTTGCTTTATTTACTTGATAAGGCAATTCTTTAACAATAATAACTTGTTTACCAGAAGGCTTTTCCTCAATTTCTACCTTTGCTCTAAGAGTAATAGAACCTCTACCTGTCTCATACGCTTTTCGAATACCGCTACGACCAATTATCTGTCCTGCTGTAGGAAAATCTGGTCCAGGGATAATCTCCATAATCTCTGGAATTGATATATCGGGATCTTTACTGATTGCAAGGACTCCATCAATTATTTCACCTAGCTGATGAGGTGGAATATTCGTTGCCATTCCAACCGCAATTCCCGTAGCTCCATTGACAAGTAAATTAGGAAATCTAGCTGGTAGGACAACTGGCTCTCTTTCAGAACCATCATAGTTATCTTGATAATCTATCGTATCTTTATTAATATCACGAATTAATTCCATGGATATTTTAGACATACGAGCTTCAGTATAACGCATTGCAGCAGCTGAATCGCCATCTACAGAACCAAAGTTTCCGTGTCCATCAACTAACATATATCTAAAATTAAAATCTTGCGCCATACGAACCATTGTTTCATAAACAGCAGAGTCACCATGTGGATGGTATTTACCAATTACTTCTCCAACGATACGTGCTGATTTTTTAAATGGCTTTTCTGAGGTCATTCCTAAATCATTCATTGCATACAGGATTCTACGGTGAACAGGTTTTAACCCGTCACGAACATCAGGTAAGGCACGAGAAACGATAACACTCATTGCATAGCCTAAAAAAGATTCGCGCATTTCATTACTAATATTTCTTTCTATAACATGCGAGCTTTGATTTTCCGCCATATTAATATAACCTCCCTTATCTTTTCCGCAATCTAAATTGGGAGTGCCAAATAATTTCATCAGAAAAACGGCAAAATACTATCACTCTTGACCAATGTTAATTGTTGATAGTATAAGTCATTTATAAATCCTGCCCAATTGGATATGTTTTTTTAATAGTCTACTCTTCATTATAGCAATATTGACGAGAGAATACACATCAATTTACTAGAATATTCATAGATATTCAAAGTATTACGGAAAAACACCTCATCCAAAAATGAGGTGTTTCATATTTATTAATTAAATATCTAGATTTTTCACATATTGTGCATTCTCTTCAATGAAGTTTCTACGAGGCTCAACTTTATCACCCATAAGTGTGTCGAAGGTCTCATCTGCATCAATTGCATCCTCTAGAGTTACTTGAAGCAATGTTCGTGTTTCAGGATCCATTGTTGTTTCCCATAATTGACCAGGATTCATTTCACCTAGACCTTTGTAACGTTGAATACCTGGTTTTGGTTGTTCAGGCATTTCCGATAAAAATGTATTAAGCTGACGATCATTGTATGCATACTCCACACGTTTACCTTGTTGAATTTTATAAAGTGGTGGTTGAGCAATATAAATATAGCCCTGCTCAATAATTTGACGCATATAACGATAGAAAAATGTTAATAGTAACGTACGAATATGTGCACCATCCACATCAGCATCTGTCATTATCACTATCTTATGATAACGAGCCTTAGCAATATCAAAGTCTTCTCCGATACCTGTTCCTAACGCGGTAATAATCGCTCTGATCTCATTATTAGACAATATTTTATCAAGTCGCGCTTTTTCAACATTGATAATTTTCCCACGTAGAGGCAAAATGGCCTGGAAATGTCGATCACGACCTTGCTTTGCAGAACCACCTGCTGAATCACCCTCAACAACATAAAGTTCACTAATAGAAGGATCTTTTGAGGAGCAATCTGCTAATTTACCTGGTAGATTTGAAATTTCTAATGCACTTTTTCGTCTTGTTAATTCACGTGCCTTTTTAGCTGCTAAACGTGCTCTAGCCGCCATAAGCCCTTTTTCAACAATCTTTCTAGCAACCGAAGGGTTTCTAACATGAATTTATCAAATGCATCAGAAAAAACAGAATCAGTAACAGCACGAACCTCTGAATTTCCTAATTTCGTTTTTGTTTGGCCTTCAAATTGTGGGTCTGGATGTTTGATAGAGATAATGGCTGTAATTCCTTCTCGAACATCTTCACCTGATAAATTATCATCATTATCTTTGAAGATTTTATTCTTTCTAGCATAATCATTAATAACACGAGTTAGTGCTGACTTAAAGCCCGCTTCATGTGTTCCACCCTCATAAGTGTGGATGTTATTAGCAAAGGAATAAATATTACTTGTATAGCTATCATTGTACTGAATAGCAACCTCTGTCGTAATACCGTCCTTTTCTCCCTCAATATAAACAGGTTCATCATGAATAACTTCACGAGTACGATTTAAATGCTCTACATAAGACTTAATACCACCTTCGTAGTAGTATTCATTTGAACGCTTATTCTCACGCTTATCCTCAATTGTGATCTTTAATCCACGGTTAAGGAAAGCTAGCTCACGGATACGGTTAGCCAGAATTTCATAATCGTATTCTGTTGTTTCTTTAAAGATTTCTGGGTCTGGTTTAAAGTGAGTAATCGTACCTGTTCCATCCGTTTCACCAATAACCTCTAAATCAGCTGCAGGAACACCTTTGTTAAATCTTTGAAAATGAATCTTTCCTTCACGGTGTACTGTTACATTAAGCTCAGTAGAAAGAGCATTAACAACCGAAGCACCTACACCGTGAAGTCCACCAGATACTTTATATCCTCCACCACCGAATTTACCCCCGGCATGTAGAACCGTCATAATAACTTCGACAGCTGGACGTCCCATTTTTTCATGAATACCTACTGGGATACCACGGCCATTATCTTTTACAGTAATACTGTTATCTTCTTCGATAATGACATTGATCTCTGTACAGAAACCAGCTAGTGCTTCATCAATACTATTATCAACAATTTCCCAAACTAAATGATGCAGACCCTTTCCGCTAGTTGATCCGATATACATCCCTGGACGCTTACGAACAGCCTCTAGACCTTCTAATACTTGAATCTGATTTTCATCATATGATTGTTCTTGGATTTGATTGTTATCTGTCGTCACAATGATCACCTACACTTTTCCTAAAGCTCTCATAACTAATTTCGAAGCTTGACATGTCATAACTTCTGAAAAGAATATTCTGTTATCAACTAATTATAATTGATTAACAGGTGGCTTTATAATTGAGTCTATAATAGCTCTCATTCAATCTATATCAAAAGCAACTTGTGCTCTTTTTTTTAATGTGCTTGACGATAATGGAGAAAAATAAATTTTATCAAGCGTTATAATAACTGATTTTGCCTCACCATTAGCAAGTTGAACAATCCTACTCTGCTGCTTACTGAAAAACTCATCAACAATTGATGATCCTTGTGAAGATTGCCGGTCCAATATCATAACAACTTCTTTTGATGGTACAACAAAATTGTCACCTAGATGAATATACACATGAATCACCTCATTTATCGTCAGAAAGTTCTCCTGCTTTTACATGAAAGGTCGCAGCCTCTTTTAATGTTTGATGATCAATTCCCTCCACACTTGTTGTGGTGACAAACGTTTGAACCTTACCTTGTATCGTGTTTAACAAATGGGATTGTCTGAAGTCATCCAACTCAGATAAAACATCATCCAGCAGAAGAATTGGATATTCTCCGATTTCGTTATGAATTAAATCAATCTCTGCTAGTTTTAAAGACAATGCGGTTGTTCTTTGCTGACCTTGCGATCCATACGTTTGAACATCGTGGTTATTCACATAAAAGGTCAAATCATCTCGATGAGGTCCTGCAAGGGTAGATCCTCGTTCTATTTCTTTCTCTCTTATTTTAGCAAATTTTTGCTCGTATGCTTCTATCATTTTCGTCAAATCATAATCTTCTGATACATCCACAGAAGGCTTATATTTAATTCTAAGTGTTTCTAATCCTCTGCTAATTCCAAAATGAACTGGCTCAGCCCATTTTTGAAGCTCAGAAATGAATTGCAGTCGTTTATAAATAATTTTAGCAGCAGCTTCACATAATTGTTCTGTTAACACATCAAGCATCGTATGATCCTTTTGCTTCCGCATTTGTAACAGCTTTAAATAATGATTCCTTTGCTGCGTAATTTTTTGATAACGACTTAAATCATATAGGTAAACTGCAGAGACTTGCCCGATTTCCATATCAATAAATCTTCTTCTTACCTGAGGACTACCTTTCACTAAGTTCAAATCCTCGGGAGCAAACATAATAACATTCATCGCACCTACATATTGACTTAATTTACCCTGTTCAATATGATTCAACTTCGCTTTTTTCCCTTTTTTAGAAATAACTAATTGAAGAGCTGTTGAACGATTATATTTTTCGATAGTACCCTCTATTTTAGCATACTCTCTATCCCAGCCAATTAATTCTTTATCATTTGAAGTTCGATGTGATTTTGCCATGGCAAGTACATAGATCGATTCCATTACATTTGTTTTACCTTGTGCGTTTTCTCCAAGAATCACATTCACTTTATTTTCAAATTGAACCGTTAAATCCTCATAGTTACGATAATTTTTTAATGTCAGCTCTTTTATAAACAAATTTTGCACACCAACTTTAATTTTTCACAATATACGTACCAAAATCAGGTATATATAGAACATCGCCATCTCTAAGTTTCTTGCCACGGCGATTCTCTGGTTCATTATTTACAAAAATCTCGTACTCGGATAAAAACCATTTTGCCATTCCACCTGATTGAATAACATCAGCTAATTTTAGAAATTGACCTAGTGTAATAAACTCTGTATCAATTTTAACTGGCTTTGCCATAGTGAACCACCTTTCTCATCAGTAGTCTCTAACCTTTTTATTTTACTAGAAAATTGACAATAAGTACAACTGCACTCAGTCAATCATTTGACCGTCCATTCCACACGGACAACGCAATTATACATAGTACAAAATACCCATACATCTATTTTTTTTACAAAAATACTGATAAATCTACTAAAAAAAGAAAGGGACTGACATTCACATCAGTCCGCTTCTTAATGATTAATATGTTCTTACTGGTAAAATTAGTTGTAGCATTGTATCATCTTCTTTTGTTTTGATAACGAAAGGTCTCATTGCACCTGTGAAATTAACATTTATTTCATTACCCTCTAAAGCTTTTAAGGCATCCATCACATATTTCGCGCTAAAGGATATTTTTAATTCCTCTCCTTCAATTTCTTCCGCTTGAATTTCTTCACTTACTTTTCCGATCTCAGGGGAGTTTGAAGAGACTTCAATCATTCCATCAGATAGAGTTGAAAGTTTGACAACATTATTTCTAGCTTCTTTTGCAAGTAATGATGCACGATCAATAGATTGTAAAAATTCTTTAGAGTTTAACGTAATATTTGTTTTACTTTCTGCTGGGATTAAACGGGATGTATCTGGATAATTGCCATCTAACAATCTTGAGAAAAACAATAAGTTCTTCGCTTTGAATAATACCTGATTTTCAGTAATAACAATCTCTATTGGTTCGCCTGTATCATCAAGAATTTTACTTAATTCACTTAGACTCTTACCAGGAATAACAACATTATATGAACTTTGATTTTCAGAGTTAATCATTGCCTTTCTTAAGGCTAAACGGTGACTGTCTGTAGCAATACAAATTAGTTCTCCATTTTCAAGTTTCCAATTAACCCCCGTTAGAATAGGTCTTGTTTCCGAAGTTGAAACAGCAAAAACTGTTTGTCGAATCATTGCTTTTAGTAAGTCAGTTGGAATTTTAAAAATATTATCCTCTTCAATTTGTGGTAGGTGAGGATATTCTTCAGCATCTAAACCATTTAGGCTAAACTCTGCTTTACCAGATCGAATAATTGTTGAGTGATGGTTTCCTACTTCAATTTCAACAATATCCATTGGTAGCTTTTTAACAATTTCACTAAAAAACTTCGCTTGTAAAACAACACTGCCTGCTTGGACAATTTCTACGAATTCTTTTCCATCTTCTTCAGCTGGTATAAATGATTCAATTGAGATATCAGAATCACTACCTGTTAACGTAACACCTTCAGTGTGTGCAACAATCTTTATACCAGTCAAAATAGGAATTGTTGTTCTAGAAGATACGGCCTTCATTACATCTTGAACACCTTGAACCAATTTATCTCGTTGAATAATAAATTTCATGATTAGATTCCTCCTGTTTCTAGCCATTTTAAATTTTAGTTATGCGATAAAATTCGTGAAATTTTTAGATTTAGTTATATTAATTTTTTTATAAAAATATAGTAGAAGTACTAGTAGGCGCTGTGGAAATGTGGATAACTATGTGAAACGAAGAGAAACACAGCCTATCCACATGTGGACAGACTGTGTATATATCTGTACTAGTTATTCACATTATTAAAATGTTTATGTGTAAAAAATTAAGAACCTTTTAAAAGACCAGTAATATCTTTTATCTGTTTTTGCAGTAGTTCATCGGTTTGAAGCATCTTTGATATTTTTTCGTGAGCATGAATAACCGTTGTATGGTCACGGCCTCCAAATTCCTCGCCAATTTTCGGTAATGAAGAATCTGTCAGTTCCCTAGATAAATACATAGCAATTTGTCTTGGAAAAGCCACAGACTTTGTGCGCTTTTTAGCCTTAAAATCTTCTAACTTCACTTGGAATTCCTGTCCAACCATACGCTGAATATCACTAATTGTAATCATTTTTGGTTTAGAATTAGGAATGATATCTTTTAATGCTTCAGCAGCTAGATCAGCATTTATGTCTTTGTTTATAAGAGAAGAATAGGCGACAACACGAATGAGTGCACCTTCCAGTTCTCTTATGTTTGAATCTATTTGATTTGCAATGTAAAGCATGACTTCATTAGGTATGTCAAGGCCTTCAGCTTTTGCCTTCTTCCTAAGAATAGCGATTCTTGTTTCCAAATCAGGTGGGGTAATATCGGTAATTAACCCCCACTCAAAGCGGGAACGAAGACGATCTTCTAATGTTGGTATTTCTTTCGGCGGGCGGTCACTAGAGATAACAATTTGTTTACTTTCTTCATGTAATGTATTAAAAGTATGGAAAAATTCTTCTTGAGTTTGTTCTTTTCCTGCTAAAAATTGAATATCATCGATTAGTAGAACATCAACACTTCTGTATTTATTTCTAAAATCAACAGCCTTGTTGTCCCTAATAGAATTAATAAATTCATTTGTGAATTTTTCAGAGGATAAATAGACAACCTTTGCAGAAGGATTATGATCAATAACATAATGGCCGATTGCATGCATTAAGTGGGTTTTCCCTAGTCCAACTCCCCCGTATATAAATAAGGGATTATAGGCCTTTGCAGGTGCTTCAGCTACAGCTAATGAGGCTGCATGTGCGAAGCGGTTACCAGATCCTATAACAAATGTATCGAAGGTATATTTAGGATTTAGCATATTTTGTGGTAATTCTGTATGTTCCTCATCGTTTTTAATTTGCTTAATAGGTGAATTTGGAACAAAATCATTATCTGTTTGATTTTGGGGAATAATAAATTTTATCGCAAACTCTTCACCAGTTAATTGATAGATTGAATCAGCAATTAAGTGTAAATATCGGGATTCTAACCAGTCTCTTGCAAATTCGTTTGGAGCGGTAATTGTTAGCGTGTCACCCTGAATTCCATGGGCCTTCGTCGATTTTAACCACGTTTCAAAACTTGGCTTACTTATTTTTTTTTCAATTTCAGCCAAAGCTTTACTCCAAAGTTCGGATATATTCTCCATTTGCGTTGTGTCCCTCCTTTACCAATGCGCCTCTGTATAACGTTTGTACAAGACGCGAATAAGCATGTATAAACATGCAATCATGGATAAATGTGTATAAATATATAATATAGTAGAAAAACGTCTTTTCGACAAAACTCAGCTGTTGTGGACAACAATTTACACAATCTGTTTATAAACTTTCCACATGTTATCCACAACCTGTGGATATATTGAAATAGACAATAGATTATTAAGAGTGAAAACATAAATATAATATCAGAATAAAACTAGACATGCAACGGTTTTTACAAACTTATCCACATAATTAATCGTTTGTTGAAATAAATTGTCCACAATGATGAAACTTGTGAAAAACTTGTCGATAACATATGTGGATAGTGGAGAAACTTGTCGAAAATCTATCCACAGGTACAAGGACAGGTGAAGTTCCAATATAATGTAGAAGGTTGTAAAGTGTTTTTCTTAAAGTCAAATTAAAGAGAATCATTTTTTTAATCTAGTAATGAAATAAGAGAGAAAAAAAAGATTAAAATGAAAAAAACGGTTGATGGTTGACAATTCATACAGTAGGTATCTATAATTAGTAAGACTGTCTTTAACTGTTATTCCTCAGGGAGGTGTCATATATGAAACGTACTTATCAACCAAATAAACGTAAACGTAGTAAAGTTCATGGTTTCCGTAGCCGTATGAGCACAGCTAATGGACGTAAAGTTCTTGCTCGCCGTCGTCGCAGAGGAAGAAAAGTATTATCAGCATAGGCCACTGAAATGTCAGTGGTCTCTTTTTTTAAGATTAAAGTTTAATATGTAGCTGATTTAAATTTAGCAACTTGATGAAAAGAGGTAGAAAATCAGTTGCTAAGTTTAAACCAGGATTATTTCAGATATAATGATGGTGATCATTCTGTTGTAGAAAGAACAGCAGAACATACCGGAGTGAGACAAATGAAAAGGAAGTATAGAATAAAGAAAAATAAAGATTTTCAAGTTGTTTTTAAAAAGGGAAATTCATTTGCCAATAGACAATTTGTCCTTTATATCTTGCAAAAACCAGAAGAGAAAGAGTTTAGAATTGGCTTATCTGTCAGTAAGAAGATAGGGAATGCCGTTACTCGTAATAAAGTTAAGCGTTTAATCAGGCAAGTTTTCTCAGAAGAGAAGCATCGGATTTCTAATGGAAAAGAGTTCATAATAATCGCAAGAAAACCAGCTGCTGAAATGAATTACCACGAAGTGAAAGGCAGTTTAAATCATCTATTTAGAAAAGCAAAGATATATCAGTCAAAGTAGATGTCTAAAATTGTTGAAATTATCCTAGCAAAAACTCATGTAGATAAAACAATTCTATGAATAAAAGTGTTAAGATAATAATTATGTGGAACTTTTTCTATCTTTTAACGTACACAAATGGTATCTATTATTGGTTAGGAGGAAAAAAGGTTTGAAGAGGCGCATATTTTTACTAGCTGGGTTAGTAAGTATTTTAACCCTATTAACTGGTTGTACGGAGGTCAATGTTCCGATTACAGAAGAAAGTGAAGGGTTCTGGAATTCATACATTGTCTATCCTTTATCACAACTTATTACATATTTTGCTGAAATAACTGGTGATAATTATGGAATTTCGATAGTTATCGTTACACTCATTATTCGATTAGCAATCCTACCGTTAATGATCAAACAAATGAAAAGCTCAAAGGCAATGCAAGCAATTCAACCTGAAATGCAGAAGTTAAGAGAAAAATATAGCTCGAAAGATCAACAGACTCAACAAAAGCTTCAACAGGAAACAATGGCCTTATTTCAAAAGCATGGTGTGAATCCACTAGCAGGTTGTTTTCCGTTAATCGTCCAAATGCCAATTTTAATTGGTTTCTATCATGCTATTATGAGAACTGAAGAAATCGCACAACACAATTTCTTATGGTTTGATTTAGGGGAAAGAGATCCGTTTTTTATCTTACCTCTAGTTGCTGGTGTAACAACATTTATTCAACAGAAAATGATGATGGCTGGTACAGCTAATCAAAATCCTCAAATGGCGATGATGTTATGGCTTATGCCGATCATGATTGTTGTCTTTGCAATTAGTTTCCCTGCTGCACTTTCATTATATTGGGTAGTCGGAAACATTTTCATGATTGTACAAACTTATTTTGTAAAAGGACCAGAATTAAGAGCCTCAAAAGACGATGGGGGAAATAAAAAGTGAAAGAAGTAACTGCTAATGGACTAACTGTCATTGAAGCAGTGGAAGAAGCATTAAAACAATTGCAAGCAAAAAGAGACGAAGTAGAGGTTACAGTTCTCGATGAGGGAAAGAAAGGTCTATTCGGAGTCTTTGGAAAAAAACCTGCTGTTGTAAAAGTCACACTTTCTTATAACCCGAAGAAGGTCGTGCATGATTTTTTGTCAGATGTGATAAGTAAGATGGGAATTAAGGCAGATATTAGCATAAGACAAACTGGAAAAGTTTTATACATTCAACTATCCGGGGATAAATTGGCGATGTTAATTGGGAAAAGGGGTCAAACATTGAATTCCCTTCAATATCTCACACAATTAGTTGCCAATCGAAACTCAAATCACTATTTGCAAATTATCCTTGATGCCGAAAATTACCGTGAAAAAAGAAAAGATATATTAAAACAGCTAGCAGGGAATTTAGCTAAGCAAGCAATTCGTACATCAAAAAATGTTTCTCTGGAACCAATGCCTTCATACGAAAGAAAAATAATCCATGCTGCACTTGCTCAGTTTAAAGAGATTAAAACATATTCGGTTGGTGAAGAACCAAACCGACATTTGGTTATATCGCCGAAAAGAAGAGGATGACATATAATGTCGTTCTCTTTTTTTTGCCTTAAAAAGACAAATTGAACGTATTTTTAAATGATAATAAGTAAATTCTATTAATAGATTTGTGCAAGATTATTAACATTACTATAGTAAAAAAACAATTTCGAACGATAACTTTCCTCAGTAATAACCCCCGTCGTTTTCATCAAAATCATGTTATTTTTCTTTAATAGTCAGTTTATCCCTCACTCAAACATTTTTTATTATTATGTTTACTCTTCTATATGCAGCAAATATTGTTATTAACATGTGGATAAGTTAAAATGAAAAGAGGTATGTATGAGTGAATGAAAAGTTGTGGATAAAATAAAGTGTTTTATCTTTCTAATAAAAACAAAATATGCTATCTTTAAAATTTGGTCTTTGTTTTGAAGTAAAATAAAATGTTTAGATAAATGAAAAAATGAAAAAGAGAGAGGTGATCGTAGCAATGGAGTTGGATACAATCGCAGCGATATCAACACCTTTAGGTGAAGGAGCTATTGCAATTGTTAGATTAAGTGGTGAGGAAGCCATTCAAATTGCAGATAAGCTATTTAGGGCTCCTTCAAATAAAAGGTTAACAGAGGTTGACTCCCATACGATCCATTACGGACATATGATCGATCCAGCAACAAATAATGTCGTTGAGGAAGTAATGGTTTCCTTAATGAAAGGACCTAGAACATTTACAAGAGAAGATGTAGTCGAAATTAACTGTCATGGTGGAATTGTAACGGTTAATCGAGTGCTCCAATTAGTCATACAGAATGGTGCGAGACTGGCTGAGCCAGGAGAATTTACAAAAAGAGCTTTTTTAAATGGGCGAATTGATTTATCACAGGCTGAAGCAGTAATGGATTTAATTCGTGCTAAAACGGATCGAGCAATGAATGTAGCTTTAGGTCAAATGGAAGGAAAGCTGTCAAAGCTTGTTCAGAAGTTAAGGCAGGAAATACTCGAAACATTAGCGCATGTTGAAGTTAATATTGATTATCCAGAATACGATGATGTAGAAGAAATGACTCATCAGATGCTTATAGAGAAGGCAACATTGGTGAAAAATGAAATTAACAAGCTTTTACAAACATCACAGCAAGGGAAAATCTTAAGAGAAGGTCTTTCAACAGTTATCATCGGTAGACCGAATGTTGGAAAATCATCTCTACTAAATAGCCTTGTTCATGAAAATAAAGCAATTGTAACAGATATTCCTGGAACAACAAGGGATGTAATTGAAGAGTATGTTAATGTTCGAGGAGTTCCTCTTCGGCTGGTTGATACAGCAGGAATCCGTGAGACTGAAGATATCGTAGAGAGAATTGGTGTCGAACGTTCTAGGAAAGTACTAAAAAAAGCGGATTTAATACTTCTTGTTTTGAATTATCATGAAGAACTTTCAGATGAGGATGTCCAACTCTTTGAAGCCGTCAAAGGAATGGATGTTATTGTCATTGTAAACAAGACAGATTTAGAAAAACGTATTAACCTTGAAAAAGTTAGAGAATTGGCTTCTGAAAGACCTGTTGTCACAACTTCATTACTTGAAGAACAAGGAGTAGATGACCTAGAGGAAGCAATCAGTGCACTATTTTTTGAAGGAAATGTTCAAAGCGGTGATTTGACATATGTCTCTAATTCTAGACATATCGCTTTGTTAACTGCTTCTAAAACATCGATTGAAGATGCGTTAAATGGCATAGAAGCAGGTGTTCCAATTGATATTGTTCAAATAGATTTAACTCGTTGCTGGGAGCAACTTGGTGAGATAATTGGAGACGCTGTTCATGAAAGCTTAATTGATCAGTTATTCTCTCAATTTTGTTTAGGTAAATAAGGTTATGCTTTTATAAGGAGGTTACAAAATGACCTATCATGCAGGAGATTATGATGTCATTGTTGTTGGAGCGGGCCATGCTGGATGTGAATCAGCATTAGCTTCAGCAAGAATGGGAGCTAAAACGCTCGTCATTACAATTAATTTAGATATGGTCGCATTTATGCCTTGTAATCCATCAGTTGGTGGACCTGCAAAGGGAATTGTAGTGCGAGAAATCGATGCCTTAGGCGGAGAAATGGGCAAAAATATAGATAAAACACACATTCAAATGAGAATGTTAAACACAGGAAAAGGCCCGGCTGTTAGAGCATTAAGGGCACAAGCAGATAAATTTGCTTACCAACACGAAATGAAAAAAACAATGGAGAATGAACCGAACCTTACATTACTTCAAGGGATGGTTGATCGTCTAATTGTTGAAGATGGAATTTGCAAAGGAATTGTTACTCAAACAGGAGCAGAATATTTTGCAAAAGCAGTTGTATTAACAACTGGAACTTTCTTAAGAGGAGAAATTATTCTTGGAGAGTTAAAATACTCAAGCGGACCTAATAATCAGCAGCCGTCAATAAAATTGTCGGAACACTTACAAGAGTTAGGTTTAGACTTAGTACGCTTTAAAACAGGAACTCCACCACGTGTAAATAGTCATTCAATTGATTACAGCAAAACTGAAATTCAACCGGGGGATGAAGTGCCACGTGCATTTTCGTTTGAAACAACAAAATATATCACAGATCAGCTTCCATGCTGGTTGACGTATACAAGTGGAGAAACACACAAAATTATTGATGATAATTTACATCGTTCTCCTATGTATTCAGGAATGATAAAAGGAACAGGGCCACGATACTGTCCATCAATTGAAGATAAAGTAGTTCGTTTTAATGATAAACCACGTCATCAAATCTTTTTAGAGCCTGAGGGGCGAAATACTCAAGAGGTTTATGTACAGGGTCTTTCTACTAGTTTGCCTGAAGATGTACAGCAACAAATATTAAAAACCATCCCAGGACTTGAAAAGGTTCAAATGATGAGAGCAGGTTATGCCATTGAATACGATGCAATTGTTCCTACACAACTATGGCCTACTCTAGAAACAAAAGCGATATCTTCCTTATTTACAGCTGGTCAAATTAATGGAACATCTGGTTATGAGGAGGCCGCAGGTCAAGGATTAATGGCAGGAATTAATGCAGCGCAAAAGGCCCTTGGAAAAGAAGAAGTAATCTTAAGCCGCTCAGACGCTTATATCGGGGTACTTATTGATGATTTAGTAACAAAAGGAACAAATGAACCTTATCGTTTACTTACATCAAGAGCAGAATATCGATTATTGCTAAGACATGATAATGCAGATTTACGATTAACAGAAATTGGTCATAAAATTGGCTTAATCTCTAATGAGCGTTTTGAGAAATTTAACGTGAAGAAACAAGCAATAGAAGATGAAAAAGAACGATTATCTTCTATTACTATTAAGCCGAATCAAGAAACGCAAAATCTCATACTATCAGTAGGCGGAAGTGAGTTGAAAGATGGAATTAAGGCGGCTGATTTATTAAAACGTCCTGAAATGACGTATGAACATATTGCCCAACTTACTCCATCAGAACAAGAAGTTGATTCAGATGTTGCTGAACAAGTTGAAATTCAGATCAAATATGAAGGCTATATTGAAAAGTCTTTACAGCAAGTGGAAAAATTAAAGAAAATGGAAAATAAAAAGATTCCAGAAAATATCGATTATGATGATATTAACGGGTTGGCCTCTGAAGCAAGACAAAAACTAAAAGAAGTTAGACCTCTTTCAGTTGCACAAGCTTCGCGTATTGCAGGTGTAAATCCAGCGGATATTTCTATTTTACTGGTATATCTTGAACAAGGGAGAATAGCCAGAGTCTCTAATCAATAATAGAAAGGTTTTGAATATGGATATAGCACTGTTTCAGTCAAGTTTAGAAGAAAAGGGAATTCATCTTTCCCAGCAGCAGATGGATCAATTTGATGTATATTTTAAGTTGTTAGTAGAATGGAATGAAAAAATGAATTTAACGTCAATTACTGAGAAAAAAGACGTTTACTTAAAACATTTTTATGACTCTATCTCAGCTGCTTTTTATTTTGATTTTTCAAATCCGCTTTCTATATGTGATGTAGGCGCTGGTGCAGGCTTCCCAAGTATTCCGATTAACATTTGTTTTCCGCATTTACATGTATCAATTGTGGATTCACTACAAAAGAGAATTACATTTTTATCACATTTATCAAAAGAATTAGGATTGCAAAATGTTCAATTATTTCATGATCGAGCTGAAACGTTTGGTCAAAATAAGCAGTTCCGAGAATCCTATGACATCGTTACAGCTAGAGCTGTTGCAAGATTATCCGTATTAAGTGAATTATGTATACCACTAGTGAAAAAAGATGGATATTTCATAGCAATGAAAGGTGCGGCTGCACAAGAAGAACTAGAAGCAGGCAAAAGGGCAGTTAAGGTATTAGGTGGTAATGTTAAAAATATTCATTCCTTTGAATTGCCAATGGAAAAAAGTGAGAGAACAATTTTAATTATCCAAAAAGAAAAAGTAACACCTAAAAAGTATCCTCGAAAACCTGGAACGCCTAACAAGCTTCCTATTGAGTAGATATCAGTGTGCAATGTAAAATCTAAAATCTCTAGCCTTTAAAGACTAAATGCTGACGCTTGCGATTCGATGCTGAAGCTTGTGGGAAATTGGAGTTACTAAGTGTGGTAATGAAACGACCCAGCTAGACTTCATTGAAAGCGAGCGTTTGTCTGACAGTCTAAGATGTTTCACATGAAACATTTACTTAGATCTTTTAGGTATTTAGCAGGAAATATTGATAGAAAGATAGAATATTAAAAATGGTAGTTTTTAAAGGTGGTGTAGGCTCATGAAGCATCCATTTTCTCGTTTTTTCGGTTTGGGAGAAAAAGAAGATATAGAACAAATCGTTGTTGAGGAAGTTGAACAAGAAGAGACATCGGAAGAAATAAAGGAAGAGGTTAAAAAGATTCAAATTAAAGACATTGTACCTAACCGCTTCCAGCCACGTACCGTTTTTTCAGATGAAAAGATTGATGAGTTAGCATTAACAATTCGAACCCATGGAATCATACAACCAATTGTCGTTCGTGAAGTTGACGGAAAGTTTGAGTTAATTGCGGGTGAAAGGCGCTGGCGTGCTGTACAAACATTAGGTTGGGATGTTATTCCTGCGATTGTAAAGGATTTCAATGATACAGAAACAGCTAGTGTTGCATTAATAGAGAATTTACAAAGGGAAGAGTTATCTTCAATAGAAGAGGCAGTAGCATATGCTAAGTTGCTAGAATTACATAATCTAACCCAAGAGGCATTGGCTCAAAGGCTTGGGAAAGGTCAATCAACAATAGCTAACAAGCTACGTTTATTAAAATTGCCAGAGGAAGTACAAAACGCATTACTTCAAAAAGCTATTACAGAACGTCATGCACGTGCACTTATCCCATTGAAAAATCCTGAATTACAAACCACTTTGCTTGAAGAAATTATACAAAAGCAACTGAATGTCAAACAAACGGAAGATAGGGTAGTAAAGCTACTTGAAAAAGATAATGTAAAACCTAAACCAAGACGTAAAGCATTTAGTAGAGATACAAGAATAGCTATGAATACAATTCGTCAATCCCTAACGATGGTAGCTGATAGTGGTGTTAAACTGAATACTGAAGAAGAAGAATTTGATGAGTATATCCAATTAACTATTAAAATACCGAAATAATACCGTCAGTTTCAATTTCTTAAAGCACTTATATGTTAAATAGATTATCTATTCCACGTATAGCTTGTTAGGTACTGGCTTTTTGTCAGGCCTTTTTCTTTTTTTTTGTGAAAGTTGGTCTATTTTTGGTATATGCCGGAGTACTTGATGTTTATTCTTTTCTAACAAATCCATTGGAATATGTTGAATGATTCCTTAAACAAGTGAATAGGTCCCTATTAAATGAAGGTCTTTTTTGCTTGTGCTACTCCTCGTATATTTGCTTTAATGTGCAACAAAAAACAATCCTTTCCAAAATCTAATTTTCTCTTATAGATAACACTAAATTGAATAAATTAGAAAAAATTCAAACCTTTCAACCTTTTTTCATGATAAAATAAAAAAATGTTGAAAGTTTTTTTTTCGCTTAAATTACTACTTTATGTATCAGGTTTTGTTAAAATTTTACAATAGATCTTATGTTTTATGAAAGTAGGTGGCATCGTGGGAAAAATAATTGCCATTGCAAACCAAAAAGGTGGAGTTGGAAAGACAACAACTTCAGTTAATTTGGGGGCTTGCCTAGCATACATCGGAAAACGAGTGCTTCTTGTCGATGTTGACCCACAAGGAAATGCAACGAGCGGTATTGGTATTGAAAAAGCTGATGTCGAACATTGTATTTATGATATTTTAGTAGACGATGTAGATGCTAAGGATGTTATAAAGCCAACGGCAGTCGAAAATCTTGATATTATACCAGCAACGATTCAATTAGCTGGTGCAGAAATAGAACTAGTTCCAACCATTTCAAGAGAGGTTAGACTAAAAAGAGCACTTGAAACAGTTAAAGACAACTATGATTATATGGTGATCGATTGTCCACCTTCACTTGGATTACTGACAATTAATGCATTGACTGCATCAGATGCTGTTTTAATCCCTGTTCAATGTGAATATTATGCATTAGAGGGGTTAAGCCAACTATTGAATACAGTACGTCTTGTTCAAAAGCATTTAAATACAGATTTAACTATTGAGGGAGTCTTATTAACAATGCTTGATGCACGAACTAATTTAGGTATCCAAGTTATTGATGAAGTGAAGAAGTATTTCCAAGACAAGGTTTATAAAACAATTATTCCAAGAAATATTCGTCTAAGTGAAGCACCAAGTCATGGTCAGCCAATCATAATTTATGATCCAAGATCTAGGGGAGCAGAGGTTTATTTAGATTTGGCAAAGGAAGTGGTTGTAAATGGCTAGAGGTCTAGGAAAAGGTATTAATGCTTTATTTACAAATATGGAAGTTGGACAAGAGGAGTCTGTCCAAGAGATAAACATTAAGGAAATACGTCCTAATCCCTATCAACCACGTAAATATTTTGAACAGGATGCTATTAATGAGCTCAAAGAATCCATTTTACAACATGGAATTTTACAACCAATAATTGTCCGAAAAAGTATAAAAGGATTCGAAATTGTTGTCGGTGAGAGGAGATTTCGTGCTGCAAAAGAAGCGAAATTATCCGTTATCCCAGCCGTAGTTAGAAATTTAACTGAACAGCAAATGATGGAGTTAGCTCTGTTAGAAAACTTACAACGTGAAGACCTCTCACCGATTGAGGAAGCTCTAGCTTATCAGAAATTAATGGAGCAATTGAATGTAACACAAGAAGCATTGGCAAAAAGACTAGGTAAAAGTCGACCTCATATTGCCAATCATGTAAGACTTCTTACATTGCCTCAACATATTCAGCAATTAATTGCTGAAGGAAAGCTTTCAATGGGACATGGTCGAACATTGTTAGGACTTAAAAATAAAGAAAAGTTAAATGCACTTGTCGAAAAAGTATTGAAAGAGCAGTTAAATGTCCGCCAATTAGAGCAAATCATTCAACTTTTAAACAACAGCGTTCCACGTGAAACAAAAAAGAATAAGCCTGAAAAGGATGTTTTTCTAAAAGAGAGAGAAACCTACTTACAGGAGTATTTTGGAACATCTGTTACGATAAAGAAACAAAAGAAAAAGGGGAAAATCGAAATAGAATTTTTCTCTCAAGATGATTTAAATCGTATTTTGGAGTTGCTTGAAAAACAACCATAAGTTAAAAGTTTCTAATAAAGCTGACTACATTAGTCAGTCTTTTTTTGATCCTAATAAAAAGTAGAATGGTAGGTAATAGTGTTGGTTTTATTTGGAAGTGTTGTGAATGCATTAGGAATTATTCTTGGAACGATCATTGGATTATTACTTAGAAAAATTCCAGATCATATGAAGCAAACAGTTATGACAGCAATTGGGCTTTCCGTTGTTGTACTAGGTTTAGATATGGCCTTGAAGAGTGAAGATTTCTTTTTTGTTATCGTTAGTTTAGTACTAGGGACAGTGATTGGGGAGTGGCTAAGATTAGAAGATCATCTCCATGGACTGGGTAATATGCTAGAGAAAAAGTTGGGGAAATCAAAGACTGGTAATATCGCACAAGGATTTGTTACAGCGACTTTAATCTTTGTTGTTGGTGCCATGGCTATTATCGGTGCTCTTGATAGTGGATTAAGACAAGATCATTCAGTCCTACTTACAAAATCGATGATAGATGGTTTTACTAGTATGGTATTAGGAAGTACCCTTGGGATAGGTGTCTTGTTTTCAGCTATTCCAGTTTTCATGTATCAAGGAGGAATTGCTCTTTTTGCGAACGTCATTCATCAGTTTTTATCAGACTCATTATTAGAACAACTTATTGCAGAATTAACAGCAACAGGTGGAGTGCTGATTATGGCTATAGGTATGAATATACTAGGTTTAAAGCAAATTAGAGTTGCAAATATGTTACCTAGTATTATTATCGTTACGTCTATTGTTCTTATTCAATATCATTTTTAATGCAATACACTGCAGAAAAATGCAGTGTATTTTTGTTAGTAGGAATTTTTAAAATTCTTGAACTGTGGATAAAAGCATCTTACTTTTTGTAAGAAAATTAGAACCCTAGCTCTTATAAAATTTAGCCACAATTGAAATGAAGACAAAGAACCGCTAGCACTCTTGTTCTTTTGATAAAATAGCAAAAGCAATTTTCAATCAACCTAATTTATAGCAGTATCATGATTTGTTAACCAATTTTTCCTTACTGAAATGCGTTTCTCTAAGTATATTTTCTCAGCCTCTATGATACTTTTTGAAATAATGTCAGACATACTCATAACCAAATGTAATCTTGTATTTTGTAAGACAAGGAATTCCATATAACCGCTAATATTTACAATTCCCGTAATGTGCATATCACCTACAGCAGGTAGATCTTTATTTACGCCAGCTCCGGGCTTGATTGATCCTTTTGCAATCTCCATATAACCTACACTTTTTAATCTTCCAAGGCATGCATCTATTGCAATAATGAATGGGTTTCGATGTTTTTCTTTAATATATTGAATAGTCTGCTCAAGATTAACAGCATGCACTGGGTCTTTAAGAGTTCCATAGACATGGAAATGAGCTAATTCTTTTTTTATCGATGTTCCTATTAAAGGTCCTAGACAATCTCCTGTGGAACGATCTGTTCCAATACAAATAATGACAATAGGTTTAAAGAGTAGTTTTGGTAAATGTTCTAAAAGCATATTTGTTAAAAATGATTTTGCAGCTGCATCCTCATAATGTATGCGATCTTGATTCTTATCAGATTGAAAAAGACCTGATTTTAGATTCATAGAATTCACTCCCATGTCATAGTAGTAACAGTATACGGAGAAATACTCGATTCTATACATGCTCGTTGTAATTAGGACAACCTTAAGAGGTGAGAAAATGAAATCAGGTATTAAATGGATGTTTCTTATTTTAGGAACAATAATAGGTGCTGGATATGCATCAGGAAGGGAATTATGGGAGTTTTTTGGCTTTGAAAGTGGACTGGCAATTGTCATTTTTACAGTAATTTTTATGATTGCTGTCTATGTAATTATGAAAATTAGTTATGAAGAAAGATCTAGTCATTTCTTTCCTATATTAGAGAGGTTAATAGGTAAAAAGCTATCATATGTCTATGATGTACTTATTATCCTGTACCTATTTACAACAACGATTGTAATGATTGCTGGTGGAGGGGCAACACTTGAGGCCTTTTCCATTCCATATTGGGTTGGAATTGCCTTATTTGCCATTTTATTAATTCTTCTTTTTGTAGGGAGTACAAATGGCATTATAAAACTAAATTCAATTGTTATACCACTTCTGATTTTAGGACTTTTTTATGCATTATTTTCTTTTAATATCTCTCATCATCATTCTTGGGTATTAGATTTAAATAAACAGTATAACTGGCCATCTGCTTTTACGTTTACAGCTCTAAATATTCTACCACTTATTGCGGTATTATCAGCAATTGGGAAGGAAATAAAGGGGTTAAAGGAAGCGAAGGTGGCTAGTATAGGAAGTGGAGTTATATTAGGAGCAATTTCCTTTGTTTATAATGAAACATTAGTACAAATGTCTGATTACCTGGCTGAATATGAAATTCCACTTTTTGCGGTATTAAAAGGATCTCCATTTGCATTTTTTCTTTTTATGTCTGTTATGTTATGGCTTGCAATTTATACAACCGCTGTATCAGGAATTTTTGGACTCGCCTCACGTTTAAAGGACATAATGAAATTGCCTTTTTGGATAATGGCATTTATTTTAGTCGGAATGATGATACCTTTCACACGTTTTGGTTTTGCAAACTTAGTTGCAATTCTCTATCCTTTATATGGACTAATTAATTTATATTTGCTTGTGACCATTTTGCTATATCCGATCTTAAATCGTTATCGTACACAATAGTAGAAAAGACGAACGTTCAACGTTATCCACCTTGTTGTAGAGTGTTGGCTTACTCTCACAAGGTTTTTTAATGAGTAAAAATATATTTATCCTGACTACATTAAGATATAGGGTGAGTACGATCATAATTTACATACCTCTATTCGAATATTTTTAAAGATACGATCATTTTGGATAAGAATTTCCTAGGTTAATGGAGTATAATGGGCTATGAAAATGGTGATTTATACATGAGGTTAGAATAGTTTGATAGTAAAGGATGATTTATTTGAATTTGGCTGAAAAGATACTAGATCAAGTTAAAAACTACATAACAAATATTGAGTTATGGCTCACATTAGGACAGGGTGTATTAAAGATTTTTTTAATCTTAATTTTCGCTACTGTTTTTATTCGCATTGGAAAATTAGCCATCAGGAAAGTTTTCTTATTTCGTGGGAGATCACCAATTCGTATTTCTGAAAGAAGAGAAAATACACTAGCTAAATTACTAGAAAATGTTCTCACATATGTCGTTTACTTTATTGCCATTATTATGGTTTTAGAGACATTGAGCCTTGATGTAGGTGCATTGCTAGCTGGAGCAGGAATTGTTGGATTAGCAGTAGGCTTTGGCGCTCAAAACTTAGTTAGAGATATTATTACAGGGTTTTTCATTATATTTGAAGATCAATTCTCTGTAGGTGATTTTATACGTGTTTCAACTTTTGAGGGAACTGTTGAAGAAATTGGGCTTCGGACAACAAAAATTAAAAGTTGGACAGGAGAAATTCATATTTTACCGAATGGAAATATTACTGAAGTGACAAATTTCTCTATTAATAATAGTATTGCAGTAGTTGATATTAGTATTGCTTATGAAAGTGATATTCCACAGGCAGAACGAATTATTCAGGAACTGCTAATTGAAGTGCAAGATAAGTACGAAGATATTGTTCAACCGCCGGAATTATTGGGCGTTCAAAATTTAGGAGCTTCTGAGGTCATTCTTCGTGTAACATGTGAGGTTGAACCAATGAGACACTTTCATATTGCAAGGATGCTTAGAAAAGATATTAAAATAAGATTAGATGAAAAAGGTATTGAGATTCCATATCCTCGTATCGTGATGTATAACAGGAAAGAAGAAGGGAATTAAGAGGGAGGTAAATACTATGGATAAAGAGTACGCATTAAATGATATTGTTGAAATGAAGAAACAACATCCATGTGGTACAAATGAGTGGAAAGTCATTAGAATGGGAATGGATGTACGAATTAAATGCCAAGGCTGTGAACATAGCGTATTAATTCCTCGTAAGGAGTTTTCTAGAAAATTAAAAAAGGTACTAGTGCGGAACGAGGAGTCATACGAATAGTAGGTGAGGATACTATATGAAACAAGTATTTAAATCATCATGCCCTCTAAATTGTTGGGACAGCTGTGGGTTTGAAGTAACGGTTGAAAATGGAAAGGTCATAAAGGTTGAGGGAGATAAAGCTCACCCAATTACTCAAGGGAAAATTTGTGGAAGAGGTAGAATGCTTGAAACGAAAACAAATTCTAACGAGCGTCTAACTGTTCCACTAAAAAAAGTAAATGGTCGTTTTGAGGAAATATCTTGGCAACAAGCTCTTGATGAAATTGCTGCAAAAATGAGTGAAATCAAGGAAATCTATGGACCAACTGCCATTTTGCATAGTCATGATTATGCAAACAATGGACTTTTAAAAAATATCGATAAAAGGTTTTTTAACTGTTTTGGTGGAGCTACTCACCTAGTTGGTAGTATTTGTTGGGGGTCTGGGATAGAAGCTCAAATTTGGGACTTCGGTAGTTCTGATAGTCATGCACCAGATGATCTCCTCCACAGCGAGAATATTGTGGTTTGGGGAAGGAATGTTGCAAGAACGAACATGCATTTATTTCAACAGCTGCAAGAAGCAAAAAAGCGAGGGGCAACAATTACTGTTATTGATCCAATTCATAATGCTACAGCAAAAATTTCTGATCACTATATTTCAGTTAAGCCCGGGATGGACGGGCTATTAGCAATCGGTATTATGAAATATCTTATCAAAGAAGATAAACAAGACACTGCTTTTATTGAAAAATATACAGTGGGATACACTGATTTACTAGAATTATTAGATCACTTTACACTAGATGAAATTTGTTCAAAGGCTGAAATTTCCTATGAAGAAATAAAATATTTAGCCTCTGTATATGGAAATGGACCAACAACCACTTTCTTAGGTTTAGGGATGCAGCGGTATGCAAATGGCGGAAATACTATACGCCTAATTGATGCATTAGTTGCCATTAGTGGAAATGTAGGAATTCAAGGTGGTGGAGCCAACTTTGGAAATATTCAGGTTGGTAAAAACTTTAATATAACTGCTCTTACTTTATCCGAGCGCAAAACAGAATCTAGGTCTTTTACGATGATGCAACAAGCAGATGGTATTCTTCAATCAATGGATCCAACGATTCAAATGATTATTGTGACATGTGGAAATCCACTCGTCCAAGTTCCTGATTCTAATAAAATTATGAAAGCTTTTCAATCCGTTGAAACAGTTGTTGTTATTGATCATTTTTTAACAGATACCGCAGAAATGGCTGATTATGTTTTACCAACGACAACCGTATTTGAAGAAGAAGACATCTATTATGCATCAATGTATCATCATTATGTTAACTATGGAGAAAAGCTTGTAGAACCTCCTGGTCAAGCAAAGCCTGATTTGTGGATTTGGACACAGTTAGCAAACCGACTTGGGTTTGGAGATGAATTTTCTTATACAAGAACTGAATTTATTGAAATGGGAATCAATCATCTTCATCAAGACGGTATAACTCTAGAGAAGCTTCAAAAGGAAAAGAGATTGCCATTGCCCATTCAGCACACACCTTGGAAGGACCGAGAATTTTCAACGCCAAGTGGAAAATTTGAGTTCACTTCAAAGCTTGCTATTGAAAAGGGATTTGAAGGCAAGCCACATTACCTTTTTCCAATAGAATCTGCACTGACAAATTCATTGCTAGCAGAAAAATATCCTTACCAGCTTCTATCTATTCACCCATTGCGTTCAAATCATTCTCAGCATTATGTGCTTATCGATGCGATGCAAACAGTAAAGATTGAAATATCAGAGGATATTGCAAATGAAAAGGGTGTGGCAGAAGGAGATCAGGTTAAGATTTATAATGATCGAGGCGAACTAACTGGTTCGGTAAAAGTTCTTAAAAAGGCACACCCTAAGACAATAAATGTTGATGAAGGATTATGGCATAAATTTGGTGGATCTGTAAATCTCCTAACACCAGATCGTGTGTCAGATAATGGTCAGGGTAGTACTCTATATGATTGCTTAGTAGGGTTGGAAAAAGTAGAGTGATTTTTGATCAAGAGCTGTAAAGGTTCTTTTTCTGAAGGTAAGTTTTGCTGTAGCTCCAGACGCCATCAGCTCTAGGG
>JAPSLU010000384.1 GCA_031180405.1 Bacillus sp. (in: firmicutes)
ATGAAACAGCTAAGTAGTTGTCTTAATCAGGTGCCCTAACACCTGATTTTTTTATATATAAATAAATTATAATCAATAACTCCCCATATATCAATTTGATAAAAGCGAATAATTGGGGACAGTCCCCAGCGCTTTAACGCGGCGGGGGACTGTCCCCAAAAATTTTATTTACTGACAAAGTAAAAAGAGTTGTCCTAAGTTTTAGTAACTTTAGCAGTTCTTTTAGAATGTCCTTATTCAAACGTGTCGAAAATTTAAAATTTGATGAATCCAACAAATAATTAATTGTAATTTAAAGGAAAATGGTATAAAGTATTCATGGTTTTACTATTTAATAGAAAATGATGGTAAGTGGAGGGAAATATGGAACATCCTGTATTTAAGTGGTTAAACCGTTTAGTTTTAATCATCTTTTTAACTATAATCGCATTGATAGTGGCACTTAATATCTATACAAATAGAGAGTATCAATCAGTTGAGTTAGAAACCCCAAGCTATTTTAATGAAATTACGGCTGTTCTAGCTTTCCTTATTTTTATAAGTATGATGATATTTCAACGGAGAATCTTAACATTTATAAACAAACTTCCTTTTAAACAAATAGTGGTAATTTGCTTACTTATTATAAGTTTCTTACTGCAATTAATAACAGTATGGAAGCTAAATGTTAATCCATCATGGGATTTTGGGACAATAGTAAAAAGCTCTATTCATCTAGTGGAAGGTCAAGAATTGAGCGAGTATTTTATCATGTATCCGAACAATATATTACTAACTTGCATATTAGCTGTAATAGGAAAATTAGTAACACCAACTCTTCTAGTTTTTCAATTATTTAACCTTTTTATAATAACAATAAGTCAATTTCTGATTTACAGGATTACTACAAAGTTAGCTGGAAAGTCTGTAGGGATCATAAGTTTACTAATGAGCGTGATATTTTTTCCGTACATCTTTTTTGCTCCGATAGTATACACAGACACAATTTCGTTAATCTTTTTATTAGGACCTTTAAATTTATTAATTAGTAAGCAAGGGAAAATGAAAAAAGATCTTTTGACAATATGTATTGTTTCGGTAATTTTTTCTGCAGGTATGATTTTAAAAGGCTCCTTAATTATCTTCTTAATTGCTTTTAGTATCGTGCTGCTTCTATATCTAAACAGCTGGAAAAAGTTATCCTTTGTTATCCCATTTATCATCTTATTAATTGTGAAATCATTATTTAATTTCGGAGTGTATGAAAGCGAAATAATCGATAAACACCGAGTAGAAAGATATAGTTTTCCAGTCACACACTGGATAGTTATGGCACAAAATGAGAAAAAATTCGGTAAATATTCGGCAGAAGATTTTCAAAGTACATATCAATTATTACAAGCTAACTCAAAAGATAAAGTTAAAAACCTACATATAAAGGAATTAAAGAAAAGATTGAACGAAAAAGGATTAATAGGAAATCTAAAATTCAATATTGAAAAAATAAGTCACACTTGGACGGATGGAACTTATTATTCTTTAAATAAGTTGAGACGTGTTCCTGTACATCCAGAGAATTACCAACACCTAATTGATGGTAAATCAGGGAAACTTCTCCTTGGGTATGCTAGGGTTCAACATTTATTACTACTTGCAGGATTGCTACTTATATTTAAGTACAGAAAGGAACATGAATTTTTAACATTTGCAATGTTAGCTGTAGTTGGTTTTTTCTTGTTTTTTCTCATATGGGAAACGAGATCACGTTATCTTGTTAGTTTAACACCATTATTAATTATCTTAAGTTGTATAGGGTATTTTGGATTTAATAAAGAGAAAAACTCTATTAAGGATTAGGGTTATTAAAAATATAGGGGATAGAGTTGTGAAGAGGTTTCTAAAGTTCGGAACGGTAGGTGTTTTTAATACACTAATCACATTTGTTAGTTTTTCAATGCTCGTAACTATAGGTCTTAACTATTTAATTGCAAATATTATTTCCTATGGCTTAGGAGTGTTAAATAGTTATTATTGGAACAAAAATTGGGTATTTAATTCTATAGAAGAAACGAAGAGAGTGCTTTGGAAGTTTATTGTTGTTAATGTCATTACCCTTTTAGTTAACACAGTAACTTTGTATATATTAGTAGACTATTTAAAATTTTATCCGATCATTGGACAGTTATTTTCAATATGTATAGGAATGGTAATGAATTACTTTTTTAATAAAACTTGGACGTTTAATATAAGGAGGAAAACAATAGATGAATGAACTAATTTCAGTTGTAGTTCCGATGTATTTTGAAGAGGAAGTTGCACAGGAATGCTACAACAGGTTAAAAGGAGTAATGAATGCAAATAAGATTAATTATGAGTTCATCTTTGTAAATGACGGAAGTACAGATCGTACGATGGAGATATTAGAGGCCATTGCAAGCAGAGACTCACGTGCGAAAATTGTAAACTTTTCACGGAATTTCGGTCATCAGACCGCAGTGACTGCTGGGATAGACTTCGCAATAGGTGACGCTATCGTAATAATCGATGCTGACTTACAAGACCCTCCTGAATTAATACCAGATTTAATAGCAAAATGGAAGGAAGGCTATGAGGTAGTCTATGCTAAGAGAAAAAAAAGAGTAGGAGAAACATGGTTTAAACTTATCACCGCAAAATACTTTTATCGATTTATCAATTATATGTCTGATATCGAAATTCCAAAGGATACGGGAGACTTTCGCCTCGTTGACAGAAAAGTCGCATACGTATTTAAAAAGATGACTGAGCGAAATCGTTTTGTTCGAGGCATGTTTTCCTGGATAGGATTTCGCCAAACTTATATTGAATACGAAAGAGACGAAAGGTTTGCAGGTGAAACAAAATATCCATTTAAGAAAATGATAAAGTTTGCTTCAGATGGGATTATCGCCTTTTCAACGAAGCCATTAAGGCTTTTTATGTCATTAGGAGCAGCATCAGTTGTTATTTCGATGACGGTTTTAATTTATTCTCTCCTAATGAAGTTTTTCGGACAAGGGGTACAAGCAGGATGGGCATCTATAATGGTTGCCATTACATTTTTTAGCGGTATTCAGTTGTTAGGTCTAGGAATAATCGGACAATATATAGCTAGAATCTATGACGAAAGTAAAAATCGACCAATGTACATCATTAGAGAAACTGTAAATATTAAGGATAAGCCTGAATACTACGTAGGTGTGAACGAGAAAGAAGCAGCTAAGGTAGTTCAATAATATAGTAGTAATATCATAATAAGGGGCAGAGCCATCTGAAATGTTGGGTTCTGCCTCTTATTATTTTTAAATATGTATAAGCTATTAATTGGAAATATTATGTCATAGACAAAAAAGGGTCGAAACTTTAAATTAACTAAGTAATTAAATATGTAGAAGTAATAAACTCATAATGCATTCTTATAGGCGAAATTAGGGTGTATTTGACATTTTTTTTACGACAAACTAAATTTATCACCCAAAAGAACTATAAAATGTGTATAATAATACCGATATAATACTTGTTTATGACGTTTGTATAAAATTATC
>JAPSLU010000385.1 GCA_031180405.1 Bacillus sp. (in: firmicutes)
ACGGTAACAAAAAATGTTAATCCGCCAAAGCAGTATACAAAGGCAGAAAAATGGTGTGCAGGGTTTACGTGTTCAGGTACTTCATGGTCAGCAATATCGCGCCACATAGGCGTAATATCTAAACGTTCGTCAACCCAATCATAAATTTTGTTAAGCAATTGATTACGCCTCCCCTCGTGGTTTTGCTTTACCTAAGAATAAATAACCGTCTTTTACAGCATGTGTGTAGACATCAAGTGGTGCAAGAGGCGGTGTTCCAGGAACATTTGTTCCATCTTTTTCATAAAGACCGTAATGACACGGACAGAAAAACTTGTTTTCATTCTTTGGATCATTATTCCAACCTACAGTACAGCCTAAATGCTTACAAATTGGTGAAAGAGCCGTAATCTTGTCCCCTTCTTTAAAAACCCATGCTGATTTTGTTTCTTCTGATTCATACCAAGCATCTTTTTGTTTGATTTTAAAGTCAAAGCGTTGAGGTTCTTCCGTTATTTCGTCAACTTTTACAACTTGAACTAAATCAGTTTCTTCTGCTGGTCGGAGCACAGGGTCAAGTGCAAAGCGAACCATTGGCATTAGCATACCTGCAGCCATGAAACCGCCTACACCGGTAAGCGTATAGTTTAAGAATTGACGTCTAGAAACTCGATGTTTTTTCTCGCTCATCATTTTCCCCCCTCTATCTTAAGCTCTGTCCGTTATGGACATACGGAAATGATATATAAAACTAGGACATACTCATGATATATCAATCTTCCCATGAGGTCAATTAAAATCCTGATTTCTAATCCTGGAAATGAAAAGGTTTTTATCATTTGTTCCAAGATTGTAATAAAATGTTCAAAATTTGTTCGACTTGATCTTGTAACAGCTTTCTTTTTAAATTTTCATCCATATGTTCAAGTGGCATTGTTGGAAGCCATAAAAGGTCTCCCTCCAGTTGCTCATTCTTTACTTCCTTTAGTTTTTCATCACAAGTTAAGAAAAAAACATGTTTAAATTCTCGTTTTAATTCAGTTTTCCACTCTAGCAATTTTTCAATCACATTTTCTGATTTTATTAAATAAGAATACGTTGGGAAAAGGAAAACTCTCCCCTTTAACTGCCTTTCAAGTTCACCACTAATAAGATTGGTAAACTCACCTTTGGAAACAATGTACTTAAAATTGGAATCAATAGAAACAGCCATTAACGGAACAATTGCTGTATCAACGTACTCCTTAGACTGATTATATACATCAACATCACTAGCAATCCACTTCATTCTCTTCAACTCCCTAATATACATTCATATAATTCTATTATAAAGCTTGGATCAAAAATTGTTAAATTTGTGTAGATTATAAAGCATGGGTGAATCATAGAAATTTTTAATAATGATAATCCTTATCAAAAATTAGCATAAAAAAAGAAGACTCATAATAAAGGGTCCTACCTTGCCACACGAGATTTATACGTGTTTTCTAGACAATCCCTTTTGAGTCATCCTCAGGGTAATATTTTATTTATTTATTATTTGGTTTAATTGATGGGTTAATCTTTGAAAGGTTTCTTTATCTTGTTGATCAAGTGCTTCGTCAATTAACTGAAGTAATTTTTCCTTTTGATAACGTTGAATAGAATGTTCAAGAACCTTTTCAGCTATTTCCTTATCTTTTTCGTTTTCATTCAAATGCTCGGGCATAAAAGGATTGGATTCAAGAACTGCTGCATATTGTGGTGACTGGTAAGCAGATCTAAAATTCAGCTGAATAAAAAGTTCTTCATCTTTATTAAGTCTTATATCATGAAAGGACTTTTCTGCGTCAGTTGTCATGACATTTTCCTTGTAAAATCGGAATGGAACTTCTTCAACACAATGAGTAGACATAATGATACCTCTCGGACAATATTGCGCTTGCTCCACAAAGTGAACCTTTTCCATTAAAGTATCATGACTCATTAAATAATTTAAAATCCACACACATTCTCTTCTTTTTAGTTGATAATGGTTTAGAAACCACCTGATGAAGTCTTTCTTTTCATGGACAGATACAGGGGCCACCATACAATTCCCTCCTCTGCAGCTTTAGTTTATTCTTACTTTGATAATTCAACAAAATAAAAATAAAATCCTTCTCATTCCCATTAAAACTCATCTTCTAATTGTAGCAAAATTTCACCGATTTCGACATTTGAAGGATCTTGTTTCAAGATTTCATGAAAAATTCCCTTCGCTTGTTGTCTTCTTCCTTCTTCTAATAAGAAATATCCGAATTCCTGTAAGAAATCTCGTTGATCCTTGAAAAAAGTATATGCAAGTTCATAATGTTTTAATGCCTGTGTATATGCTTCTTTTTGATGATATGCGCGGGCTAAATTCCATTCAAACTGTGGATCTTCCTCACCGTATTTTTTACTTTCAGTGATTAGATCAATTACATCGTCATATCTTTCATCCTGTAGAAAAATATGAGATAACGTAATTGCTGCTTCAATATGACCAGGATCAATTGCCAAGGATTCACGTAAAAGACTTTCAGCGACTTGGATTTGTCCTGCTTTAATCGCTATTTTACCACCGAATAAGAACAAGTCTTTGTTGTATTCATCAACTTTAATTCCCTCCTGAACCGTTTCAAGACTTTCCTCTAAAAGCCCTTCATGTTCATAGGCTTTCGCTAAATATAAATAAAATGAGGTATAATGTGGATCCGCTTCTTTTAAGGCAATAAACTGTTGGATAGCTGTTTTATAGAATCCTCCTTGATATGCAGTAAATCCATAACCAAAAAGAGTATCTGCATCTTCTTGATCCTCAATTGCTTCTTTATAGTGTTCAAGAGCTGCTTCAAACTCTCCTATAGCACTTAAACATTCTGCTAATCTCTGGTTAAGATGCACACCTGAAATAGCCTTATGCTCTTTTAAAAGTTCTTCATAATATGGAATAGCATGTTTATATTGACCTTGGTGAAAATAGAGCTCTCCTAAAGCAAAATCAAGAACTGGTTCCTGCGGTAATAAATCTTTTGCCTCTTTTAACTTTTGTTCACTTACTTCAGGCAATCCCTGCATTTGGAATAAGTCTGCTAAAAGAAGTAACGCATGGGGATAGGATTCATGGTCTTTAGGTATATTGTCAAGAAGGTTGATGGCTTCTTCTTCATTTTCTAAATCTATTTTAAGCTCTGCTAAGAATAATGTAACTTGAATCTCATCAGGATATAAAAAATGAAGTTCTTCAATCATTTCATGAGCTTTATCAACTATGCCCCATTGATAGTATTGATCTGCTAGCTGAAGTTTTTCTTCATCATGTAATGTAGGAGTTATGTTTTCTAATAGAGTTAGTCCCTCTTTTGTTTCTCCCTTATTTACGAGGTCTATTGCTTCATTTAGTACTTGATTAAACATACATTTTCCTTTCTTAACCAAAACCTGGTTTTATATATTTCCAATTTATATATTATAGTCTGTCTATATCATACATCAAAAAGAGGCCGATTGTGGTATAAAACGTCCTGAAAT
>JAPSLU010000386.1 GCA_031180405.1 Bacillus sp. (in: firmicutes)
TGGATCTTCTGCTTCTAAGAAAAGTAGCTGAGAAACGATAGAGTTTGCCACATTATCGTCAATTCCACTACCAAGCATGATGATACGGTCTTTTAACAGACGAGAGTAAATGTCATAAGCACGCTCACCACGGTTTGTTTGTTCAATAACTGTAGGGATTAAATTCATTTTCGTATTCCTCCTTTAATATAAGAAAGATTTTTTTTGTCCTAAAGGGTAGAGTAAATAATTATGTATCCTTTAGAATTTCACACAAGACATGAAACAAGAGGTAAATCTTTATGTATCTCCATCATACAACTAAGGTCAATAAAGGTCAAACGAAAAGACCGAACCAGCACAATGAATTTTAAAATAGCCGATATCTATGTGGTCCTTACTATCATATGTATGGATATAGCTTAACATGTAATCATGTTTCCCACATTTCTTGCATTTCAAACAAAGTACACTAATCTAAAGACAAAAGCTCCAGCAGTCTTACTTTTTTTAAGTAAGACTGCTGGAGCTGGATGCCGAAGCGGTTATCCACTGTTCAATAATAGCAGCAACTGTTTCGTAATTAGTCAATTTAGAAAGGTTTAATAGTCATCAGAATAATTAATACAATCGCTGAAACATATAAGATATTGTTTAGTGGAACAGATTGCTTGGCTAGGGTGATGTACTCCTCCGGAAGATCCTCTCCTTGATGTTTTTCAAGTACTTCCATTTGAAGTTTTACCTTCTTCGGTAACATAGCAGCTGCGATTGGTTGAACCGCCACATAAATGATAAGTGACGCAATGTACCAAATCTCTGAGAATAAGTAAGGATTAATAATAGCCATAATAATACCGGTAATTAATAATGTAATACTACCAATCTTTGCAAATTTTTCGATCCCTTTAAAAACTACAAGAGCAAACTTCGCTTGTGACACAGTTTTGACACTGCTCATCAAGACAGGCATCCCAAAGCTAGCACCGAGCCCAACAACTGCTGCAATAATGTGGATGACTAATAAAATTGAGTAAAATGTCACAGTATTCCTCCTCCTTTTTTACTACATTGTAAATTATACCTGATATGGATTAAATTAGAACTCTGAGTTCTGCAAAGTAGAAAATTCTTAATGATTATCATTACCTAGAAAAAGGCAGTTGAAATTGTACGGAAGTTACCGTATAATTTTCCATACCGATATATAAATGTGCGCTCGTAGCTCAGTTGGATAGAGCGGTGGTTTCCGGTACCACGTCTGTCGGGGGTTCGAATCCCTTCGAGCGCGTCAGGAAATTCAAAAATAGCAAGGGTTTGAGTTGATCTCAGGCCCTTGCTATTTTTTTGTTTTAATAGGGATCACGACCATTTTGCAAACCTTTAGTTTATTAAAGACAAAGATCGTTTAGATATAAAAACCGGCAAAGTAAACTAACCTAGTTAAATGAGACACTATAATATACCTTTAGAATGGTACTCTTAAAAAAAGGAGCTTTAGAAACTAGGAGTTATCATATATCTAATCATAGTCATATACGAACTAAAAGCATGTAAAGAAAGGGGAACTGTTGGGACAATGCGGTAATAGAGTCGTTGAACTCAAACATAAAATATGCAGAATTTCACTATTAGTTTAACTCATTTCTCTAGAAAATAGAGAGTTTGTAGATATATTTGAAGTATAATAATGAAGAGCGTATTAAGAAAATGAGGCTACCACACACCAATATAATTTGGTAATATGGCAGCCTAGAGTTCTATTCCTATTCTAAACTGACTATATCAGTCTAAAAGACCATTTTTTTATCCAATTCGACCTGGTATTTTGCTATGGTTACTTTCTGATGAAGTGCTGTTAGAGCTAGTACTATTGTTTGAAGTAGAATCGTTATTCATGCTTCCACTTGATTGGTTATTGTTTTCATCCATAACTTCTTTCCCAGCTTCCTTTACCTTTCCGCCGATGTCTTTAAGATCGGATGTAGCTTTTTTGGCAGTGGAAAGAATTTCTGTTGATTCCTCTTTGACCTGGTTGACCTGGCCGACAAGATCGCTATTTATCTTTTCATATAAGTTTTGAGCATCGTTGATAGCTTCCTTTAGAACAGATTGAGCTGATTTCAGTCGGTCTTGCAAGTCGCTCTTAACGCCGGATGGATCATTTTTTACTTTTTCAACCATTTCCATTGTGGTTTCTTTTATACTCTTCGTATTGGAAGTCACGTTCTGTCTGGTGTTTGAGTCAAGCATGGCTAAAGCTCCGCCAACTACTGCTCCAAAAACAATTCCTTTAACTAGCTTTCCGTTCCTTGTTTCCTCGTTTGATGCAACATTCGTATTATCATAAGAAACTGTTTGTGTCATAAAAATCATCTCCCTAAACTGATATTTTGTATATGTCTTAATTTTTTCTTTCCCTTTTTTTTTCTATTTAAACTTTTAAGTAGAAGATGTTTCAGAGTTACCTAATTTTAATAGTTTAAAAGAGATAGAGAAGCCTTTAACAGAAATGGAATCTTTGTACGATTTTTGTTGGGTTTATTTACTATTATTTGATTAATTCTTACAAGAGCCTGAGATATTTAGAAAGGCTGTTAATTTATATCAAAAACAACAGGGACTAAGTAAGTGTCCTAAACATGGAATGAAATGTTTTAAATTAGTAGGAAACCTCTCAATTATAAAAACGAGTGGTAGGTATATCCCAATCGCCCCTTGCCTGATACTGAAGTTGAGGAGGTGTACAAATGGAAGAGGACCTATATGTTATAAACGGAAAGGCAGCTATTTTATCATCATTATTAAATGGGAATATACCGTCTGCGGAAGAGTGTCATCTCAATCCGGAAAACTTTAAAAAGATTTGTGAAGGCTTATATCAAGAAGGACACTTAATGAGGACGAACTTGGGAAATGTCATTAATGCGGAAGTATCGGATAAAGGGATGAATTATCTTCACACCATTATAGAAACATTAAGTTAAATGTGTAATGGGAAGCCTAAGAACGTATATGTTTTTGGGCTTATTATGTGTGTTCAGCCCTCGTTTACAGTCCTAATATTATAAAAATGACACAGTGTCACCTTTTATATTGACGAATGACACAGTGTCATTTATAATTCTTATTAAGGTCGAATGTGACACAGTGTCACTTGTTGGTGAGGAGTGAGTAAAAATGCCTAAACAAACGTTTTTTCAAATACCAAAAGAAAAACAGGATACATTAATTCAAGCAGCTAAGGAGGAATTCTCCCGAGTACCATTACATGAAGCGTCTATTGCCAATATTGTTAAAAGTGCTGGAATTCCTAGAGGCAGCTTTTATCAATATTTTGAGGATAAAGAGGATTTATTTTATTACTTAACAAATGAGCTTGCCCAAAAAAATAATGAGAGATTTATTTTGATCTTAATAGAGAAGAATGGGGATTTATTTGAGTCGTTTATTGAACTATTTCGAATCATGATCAAACACCATAGAAAACAAGAGAATCGGAACTTTTTTAA
>JAPSLU010000044.1 GCA_031180405.1 Bacillus sp. (in: firmicutes)
GGGAGCTGTGGGACAGGTGAGACCCCGCAGACGCAAAGCGTTGAGGAGGCTCACCGCCCACCCCACGGAAAGCGAGACTCCTGGAGCTCAAATCAACCATCTCAACACTTATTCAAAGCAAAAAAGTTTGCGAAAACAGCCAAAGAAAAAAAGACTGCAAGCAAACTCAATTTCAATTAGTTTGTCTACAGTCTGAAAGGCATTACTACATTTATGAAGTAATACCTTTTAAAAGATATATTGAATTTTGAGTGGCTCTTGTTATTTTTTTACTGGGATAAATTCGTTTTCAGTAAGGAGTACGTTGGAAACCATATTGTTAATAGCACTAAACAGAGCTTTTACAGATGAGGTCATAATATCTACATCAATCCCACAGCCCCAATATACGGTACCATCTAAACTGGTGATTCCTACATAAGATACAGCTTTTGATCCTGAGCCTATTTCTAGTGCATGCTCCTTATAGACTAAGTCTGTATACTGGATACCCAATTGTTTTTGAAGAACGTTGCTGATAGCGTCTAATCTGCCATTTCCTATACCGACATACTCGTGTTCTTCATTATCCATACGGATCGAAACAATCGTTTCGTAATGTTCATTTACAGTCGTGTTGTAGGTGATAAACTCGACAGGTGTATTAATATTTACATATTCGTTAATGAAAATGTCATAGATTTCATTCGGCAAAAGCTCCTTGTGTTTACGATCAGAAACATTTTTCACATGATATCCAAAGCTTTCACGCATTTGGGCAGGAAGATCTAGTCCAAAATTTTGTTGGAGTACGTATCCAATTCCTCCCTTTCCGGACTGGCTATTTATTCGGATGATATCACCTTCATATTCTCTCCCTATATCCAGCGGATCAATTAATAGGTAAGGTACGTTCCAATACTCACATTCCTTTTCCTCACGCCATTTCATACCCTTGGCAATTGCATCTTGATGAGATCCTGAGAATGCAGTAAAGACGAGCTCCCCTCCATATGGATGTCTTTCGTGAACCCTCATTCTTGTCAAAGTTTCATACTTTGAAATAAGCTTAGGGATATTATCGAAATTCAATTTTGGATCTACCCCGTGTGAATACATGTTTAATGCAAGTGTTACTATGTCTACATTTCCTGTTCTTTCTCCATTTCCAAACAAAGTACCTTCAACTCTCTGAGCGCCTGCAAGCATTCCCAGCTCTGCATCTGCAACTCCAGTTCCTCTGTCATTGTGTGGATGAAGGGACAAGATCACATTGTCTCTGTAGCTAAGATGATCACTCATATACTCAATTTGACTTGCATAAACGTGAGGCATAGACATTGAAACCGTAGCTGGTAGATTGATAATGGCCTTGTTATCGGCTTTAGGCTGCCATATATCTAACACCCTGTTGCATATGTCAAGTGCGAATTCAATTTCAGTGCCTGTAAAGCTTTCTGGAGAATACTGAAACTGGAAGTTCCCTTCGGTTTCAGCAGCATATTTCTTAAGCATTTTTGCTCCACTTACAGCAATATCGATAATTTGTTCCTCAGATTTTTTAAATACTTGCTCACGCTGTGCAACAGATGTTGAATTGTATAGATGTACAACAGCTTTATTTACACCTTTTAGCGCTTCAAATGTCTTTCTTATAATATGTTCTCTTGATTGTGTTAACACTTGAATTGTCACGTCATCTGGAATCAACTCTTGTTCAATCAATGTACGTAAAAAAGCATATTCCGTTTCCGATGCAGCTGGAAAACCTACTTCTATTTCCTTAAAGCCAACTTCTAAAAGGATTTGAAAATACTCTAATTTTTCTTCCAGGCTCATAGGGACGACCAAAGCCTGATTTCCATCTCGTAAATCCACACTACACCATGTAGGTGCTTCATTAATATATTCCTTTTCTGTCCATTTTAGGCTTGTCACTGGAGGCATAAAGTAACCTCTTGAATATTTATCAATGTTCTTCATTTTAACTACCGCCTTTTCATTAGTATAAAAATAAAAAAGCCTGTCATCTCATAAGAGACGACAGGCGTTGCCTTCGTGGTACCACTCTTCTTGATTCATTTTTATAAAAAACTAAATGAACCCACTTAAAGACTTTATTACGGGAGTCAACCGTTAAGACCTACATATCAGTCCTACCACTCCTGGGCGAGTTGGGGAAACAATTGACTGTCTTTCACCAACCGACAGCTCTCTAAACAATCATATTCCTTAATATTCCCATTCATTGCGTTTCAATAATTAGACTTATCTGATTTTTTATAATTTTATAATGAACTTAAAGAATAATCAAGTTAAATTAGATAAATTAACAAGACAAACTTGGATTCCGTTTATTAATAGGCTGTTCTCGCATTCCGAATGCGGTGTCTCTCCAAATTAACCTAACTTAGTTTTGGTTTAAAGAACTTATTAAAAATAACAATTATTTAGAGGATAGCCTATTAAAAAGAAGGTGTACCTTTTTATCTATCTTTATTATTTCCCACTTGGTATCAATGCATCATATACTCCCTATAGAAAAATAGTGCCAATTTAATAGAAATTGGCACTTCGTTTATTCACAATACGTTTAGCGTGACGCTTTTGGCGGTTGACATACATCACATTTACGCTGGTTATTATTCTTAAATTTAGTAAATGTTTTTTCAAAATTGCTTCCGCATGCACATTTAAAAAGTAACTTTTGAGAAAAACCTCGATATTCGGTCGTTAGCAACTTACTTTCCGAATTGCTCTCAACAAATTCTTTAATTTTACCAATTGTCCATCGTTTATTCATTCTCTTACACCTCCATATTTTATCGCTAGGCGGAGGCTTTTATTGGCATCCGTTCAATTATGAGCAAAAGTCGTAATTATCCTAAGTTTCTCATTATAACATGAGGTGGCACAATAATTAATATCTATCCTAATATGACAAATATACAAATAGCAATCACTAACATTTATTTTTATTATTATAATAAGTCCACTATGGATAAGATACTCATATGGCACATTTTCACAACATTGTATCCAAAAAGAAGAGTGACTGGTACCAACTCTTCTATTTCAACTTATTTGTTTGTCGATTATTCAAAGGCATCCCTAACGAAATGCGTTCGATTATACTACTGGTTTATTTACTCGATCATACCTTTTTTTTATATTTATTCACGATTGCTGGCTTCTGGTGGTTGTTCCATCCAAGCATAGTCAATCATAATATTAGCTCCGTCTTCTACGTACCGCCCAACATCCAATATAAACTTAGCATACATTCCACCAATATCATGTCTTCCATTAAGTGAAGCTCCATTAGCATACGTCCTAATTTTCATGGAAAACATATCTATTTTATGCCATAGCATTAATTTGTCTGAAAAAGGTGAGATAGTCGACTCACTTACTTGATTGTCTAGTAGTAAAGGAGATGGCAAATGATCTTTATGTAGTTTTTGTGAACAAACTTCAATATGTTTACCGGTCATTTCCTTTCCTCTAAGCATGAACTTTTTAACTCTTTCAGTTTCAGCGACTTGACTAAAACCAATTAATAATGCCTTACTAGCCACATTATTCTCAATATTATCGTATATATGTGCGATTTCAAGTGCATGGAGAGGTCTAACATCTCCAAAGAAACCATTCATATAACTTTGTTTTTGAATAAAATCAACACCTTTTGGAATAGGAATATTTGGTGAACTTACAATAATGCCTTTTTCCTCTAATTGATCATTAATTTCTGTTATAAGCTTCACGGTACTATGAAGGGTTTCAATAAAGAAATTCCTTATATCTTTTCTCGACATGATTGGTATAGCAATTGAATAAATACTCATTCCCGCTTTGCTTGTATATTTCAAGTAATGAAGATAAAATTCATCAGTGAATAACCTTGGAGCATTAATGTCTACATCCTTTTCTGTAAAACCAATCGGAATAGGAAAGTTATTTGCACTAAATATTTCTTTAATAGTCTCAACAATCTTTTCACTTAAACTTAATGCATTTTTTACAACCATCTTGATATCCTGATCATCAATGTGTTTAAGAAAATAATGAAGAACACACTTAGCCATTGTATTGCCCATATAAGTTGCCCAAAGTTTCCCCATTTCGGCTGATGTTAATTTCCCATTAATGCTATCCGTTTTATCTCTCATAAGAACACTCCTATTTAATACATTAAGGATAATGTTCCCATTGTTCGAAAAATATATGACCTAAAATTTGCAAGTTCAAATCTTTCAAGCATTGTGTTCTTAATATGAAGCTAGCAATTATCGAAATTAAACTTAAGCTTCTCAACATGATTTTCCATTCAACTATGCTAAAAGTTATTTTTGTAACTTTGTCGTTATTAATAACTTGAAGGAACAGCACTATATATGATAAAAACACTTCTTTTAACATTTTATTAGGTCAAATTACAACAATCTTTCGGAAAAGAGCCTTTCAAATTACTATTAGTACATCTATGCGTTTAAACTGTCTTTTACGTGGGTAATTAAACCTTAATCTGCCTATAAGTCTTATAAAAAAATGACCCCCAGTTGAAGATAGGAGCCATTTCATGACAGATTAGTTGATTCACCATTTTATTAAATAACAGTTTCTTTTTATAGTTCTTTTTTTATTTCACCTTTTTATACAATTTTTGACCTACAGTAACATCCTCGTAACAGTGTGCTTTTTCGGTATAAACGATTGTTTCTTTATCACCAAGTCCCAGAATTCCAAGCATGCACAAACTTTCATAGAAAAGTTCATGTACTTTATTTTGTAAGTGTTTATTAAAATAAATTAAAACATTCCTGCATAGAATGACATGAAACTCGTTAAAAGATCGATCAGTTACTAGGTTATGTTGAGCAAATATAACGTTTTTTGTTAAAAAGGGATGAAATTTAACACCATTACTTGTTACATTATAGTAATCGGAAAACGCCTTTTTACCACCAGATTGAATATAGTTATTTGTATATTTCCTCATTTTCTCTAATGAATATAATCCTGATTTGGCAATTTTTAAAACCTCTGGATTAATGTCAGTTGCGTAGATCTTCGTTTTTTCATAGAGCCCTTCTTCATGAAGTAACATCGCCATTGAGTATACCTCTTCACCTGTTGAACAGCCTGCGTGCCAAATTCGAATAGAGGGATAAGTACGTAATATTGGAACAACCTTTTCCCTAAAGTTTAAAAAAAACGATGGATCTCGGAACATCTCTGTTACATTAATCGAGAAGTCTGCTATAAGCCTTTTTAAACAAGCAGGATCATGTAAGACTTTTTCTAAAAGTCCTGTAATACTAGATAACTTTTCTGCGTGAACTCGATGCCAGATTCTTCTTTTTAATGAATTATAAGCATAGTTCCTAAAATCATAACCACACCAGGAATATAAACCCTGTAAAAGTAATTCAATTTCAATTTTTTCTAAGTCAATTGAGCTATCTTGAAAGTCACCCATACTTTTAACCTCTTGTGTTTTTCATTTTCAGTTACGAATCCTGGTATAACCACACTCTTATAAGTGAGATAAGTTGATCAGGGTCTACTGGCTTTACAATATAATCTGAAGCACCTGACTCCATGCATTTTTCTCGATCTTCTTTCATAGCTTTCGCTGTTAGAGCGATAACAGGTAAGTGTTGGAATTCAGGATTCAACCTTATTTTGCTAATAGCCTCATAACCATCCATCTCAGGCATCATGATATCCATTAATACCAAATCAAAATCTGCCTTCTTCTCTAATAGTTCAAGACCTTCCAAGCCATTTTCAGCAAATGTTATTTTCATCCCATATAACTCAAGTATGCTTGATAATGCATATACATTGCGGACATCATCATCTACAAGAAGAATCTTTTTCCCCTGAAGATCTGATGCAGGTTCAATTTGTACAACATCAGAATGACTAGAAGATTCTATTTTTTCACTGCTGGAATTTAAGTACAATTCAAGTTCGTCTTTTAATCGTTGCGGAGAATGCGCATCTTTAATAATGATTGCCTCTGCATACTTGTTTAAATAAATCTCCTCTTTAGAAGATAGATCCCGTCCTGTGTATATAAATACTTTTGTTTTTTCATTTTCTACATTTTTCTTTATTTGTTCCAATACCTCAAAGCCAGACGAATCCGCTAATCCTAAATCCAATACAAGACAATCAAATTGACCAACTTTCAGTTCTTCAATTGCTTCCATTCCAGTGGATACTGCTTTGATAATGACATTTTTATGACCGATAAATTCCATTAAACTATTACGTTGTATTTGGTCATCATCTACAATCAAAAGCCTCTTTATATTGTCATTCGTTTCTATAGATACTTCATCTTGTTTTACTTCAAAAGGAATGAATTTACTGTTACTATTTACACCATTCGATTTGTTATCTATTGTTTCATTTGTAATAGCAACCTCATTCAAACTAGTAACAATTTCCTTAGCTGCTTTTTGGTCGTCTAGGTAGTCACCAACAATAAAAGTAAAGATACTTCCCTTACCCTCTTCACTTTTCACAACGATTTCTCCTCCTAAAAGAGTAGAAATTTCTCTGCATATCGATAACCCTAATCCTGTACCACCAAATTTACGACTTGTTGTGCCATCGGCCTGTTGAAATGCTTGGAAAATAAATTCTTGCTTCTCTGCAGGGATTCCTACTCCAGTATCAATGATAGCGAACGAAAAAACTGGTCGATTCTCTTGATAAAGGAAATCAATTTCTAAAGTTACTTCTCCTGCTTGTGTGAACTTAAATGCATTCGATAATAGATTTTTCAAGACTTGCTGTAAACGTTGCTCATCACTGTAAATGGAGTGTGGGAGGTTTTCCTTCAATCTGATATTCAATGTTACATTCTTTTCATTTGCTATTGGTCTAAATCTCGAATCAACAAACTCCGCTATGTCTTCAATTATCACTTCACTAGGATTCACATCCATTTTTCCAGACTCAATTTTCGCTAAATCAAGAATATCATTGATAAGAGTTAATAAATCATTACCGGAAGAATAAATTGTTTTTGAATATTCCACTTGTTTATCAGTAAGATTTCCTCCGTGATTATCCGAGAGCAATTTGGACAAAATCAATAAACTATTTAAAGGCGTTCGTAGTTCGTGTGACATATTTGCTAAAAACTCAGATTTATATTTTGAACTTAATGCAAGTTGTTTTGCCTTTTCTTCTAGCTCAGCTCGAGCTCTTTCTACTTCTCTATTGGTTAGTTCAAACTTTTTATTTTGTTCTTCCAAGCTAGAGGCCTTTTCTTTTAGCTCATGATTGGTTTGCTCCAGTTCTTCCTGCTGAACTTGTAGTTTTTCTTCAGATTGGCGAAGTGCTTGGGTTTGTTCCTCCAACTCCTCGTTTGTCACTCTTAATTCTTCTTGCTGAGATTGTAATTCCTCAGACTGCGCCTGAATTTCCTCCATTAGGACCTGTGTTTCTTCTAATAAATTCGCTAACCGAATTCTTCCCATTATACTTTCAAGAATAATGCCTAAACCATTTATTGTTTCCTCTACTAATGTTTGCTCGATAGGAGTAAAAGGTTTGAAAGAAGCAAATTCAACTACCGCTTTAACATCCCCTTCAAAAATAATAGGAAGAACATAAATAGTTAAAGGAGGTGCTTCCCCTAAACCAGACTTTACACGTACATAATCAGAAGGAACGTCTGTTAGAATGATTGGGGATTTCTCTAGAACAGCTTGTCCAATAAGACCTTCACCTATAGTAAACTTATTCGATAGATGTTTCCTTTCCTTGAATGCATACGAAGCTAGTAATTTATAGGTAGGTTCTTTCGTTTGATCAACCTCATCCTTTAGGTAAAATACTGCATGCGAAGAATTGATTAATGGAACTATCTTTGAAAGGAATGTTTGGGACAATGACTCAACATCTTGTTTACCACTTAACTTTGTTGTAATGTCGGCAATATTTGATTTTATCCAAGTAAGATTTTGTTCCTTGCTTGTTTTTTCCTGAAGTGACTGCACCATTTTATTAAATGAATTTGCAACATCACCTATCTCATCATTTGAAACATCATCAATCTCTGTATTAAGGTCACCACTTCCATTTGCTACACTGTTCATAACTCCAGAAACTTTATTTAAACGAGTAGCAATGGACCATACACTTCGAAAAATGAAAATGGTAACTGTTAATAGGCCTACTAGTGATATAAGACTGCCTATTACAATATGCTTTTGAAAATCTTCTGAGAAATTCAAAAAAGATAAACTCATATCCTTTTCTAGACCATTGTTAATATCTGTAATAACTTGGAAAAACTCTTCTTGAATAGAAGAACTAGTACTACTAATTAAAATGATCGCTTCTTCCTTTTTTCCATCTGAAACAAGTTTCACAACCTTATCTTTATAAGCACTAAATTTTTGGCTTGTGTTTTTCAAATCAGCAACCATTTTTGCTTGTTTATCTGTTACCGCTTCTGCTTCCATTAGAGCGATATTCTGTGTAACAAGATCACTGTTTGCTTGTAGAGTAGTTAATTCTTTATCTACTAAATCTTTGTCATTTAAAATGACCATGTTCCTTAAATTAATTGCCTCATTTTTAACCTCAATATGAATCTGTCCAGCTAAATATGATATCTCATAATTTGATTTTATCGTATTTATCATTTTATTTAGGTTGGAAAGCTGGAACCAACTAATACCAATAAGAAGAAAAATAAGAAGTGGCAAAGTAGCAAGTGCAAGTAATAACTTTGTTCTAATTTTCATATAGACTCCTCGAGTTTTTGAAATTATCTGCCATTTTCATGTATAATACGGAGGTTTTTTCCTTCTTCAATACATGTTTGGTAAACTTTTGCAATCGCCTGCAGACGATCATTTACCGTTAGTTTTTGAAGAATATGGGTAATATGATTTTTCACCGTATGTTCACTAATAAATAAACGATCTGAAATTTCCTTATTGCTAAGACCGTTTACGATTAACTGAAAAACATCCATCTCTCTATTAGAAATAGAATATAATTCTTTTATATGATTTAATGCTGATTCCAAAATCTCTTTATTTTGATCAAACCCGATTTCCCCATTTGGATTCGTGTTATTGTTATGTTTTTTATCTAAATACGCAATTTTTTTGGTTTCGGTTGGAATCGAATTGTTCTGACTTTTCAATAGAAAGTCTTCAAATTCCTCTGGTAAAACAGGTGGACTAAATAAATATCCTTGTATTTCCTCACAATTATGCTTTTTTAACATCATTAGTTGTTCCTCTGTTTCCACACCTTCAGCGATTACTGTCATCTTTAAACAATGTGCTAATGAAATAATGGTTGAAATTAAAGCAGTGCTCTCAGACTTAGTTGAAATACCTTGAACGAAAGACTTATCAATCTTTAATGTGTTAACTGGAAAACGCCTCAAATAATTAAGTGACGAATATCCTGTCCCAAAGTCATCAAGACTTATATAGACACCGATTTTCCTTAATTCATTTAACGCTTTTGCAATGGTCGTCTCATTTCCCATAAGGACTGATTCGGTGATTTCTATCTCTAGCATATTTGGGCTTAAATTTGTTTCAATAAGAGTACGGTTGATTGATTCAATAAGATCCTTTTGTAAAAATTGTTGGGCAGAGAAATTAACCGCAATTCTAATTGGTGTCAAACCTTTTTCTTCCCACATTTTACCTTGTTTGCAAGCAGCCTTTACCACCCATTTACCAATCTCTACAATTTGGCCTGTTTCTTCTGCTAATGGAATAAATTCAGAGGGTAAAATCATCCCCCAGTTCGGGTGCTGCCAACGTATCAAAGCCTCTGCACTGTTTATTTCCCCCGATTCAATATTTACTCGTGGCTGATAGACGAGTTCAAACTCCTCACGCTCAACCGCTTTACGTAACTCATTCTGCATAAGAAACGAACGATAAGATTGAATATCCATTCCGGAGTGGTATACTTTAAAATTATTTTTCCCTTGTTCTTTTGCACGATATAATGCGGCATCAGCATTTTTCACTAGTATAAGGGGATCTTCACCATCATAAGGAAATATACTAATTCCAATACTCGTTGTAATGAACAATTCATAATTATCAAGATTAAATGGTTTCTTGAAAATATCGATAATATTTTCTGCAATCTCTAATGCTACTTCTCTATTGGTATTTGGTAAAAGAATATTAAATTCATCTCCACCGACTCTCGCAGCTAAGTCCAATTCTCGTAGGCAAGTTGTTAACCTTTTTGAAATTTCCTGAAGAACTTTATCACCTACTAGATGTCCTAGAGAATCGTTGATATATTTGAAACGATCTATATCCAGATACATAATAGCTAACTGTTCATTATTTTCCTTTGCGTGATTTAGCTTTTGATTTAATTGATCATTAAAATGTCTTCTATTTGCCAAATTCGTTAAGCCGTCGTGATAGGCCATGTGAGAGATCATATCCTGATCTTGTTTTCTTTTGGTAATATCTCTTATTGTGCACGCAACGATATAGCGATCTTGAACATATCTTTTACCTATTTGAATTTCAGCAGGAAATAAAGTTCCATCTTTTCGTTTTACATTAACCTCATTTAAATTCTCGTAACCAATGATATGGTCTAGATTATTTATTGCTACTAATATATTTTTTATGTAACTCTCTGAGTTTCCACTAGTGAATAAGATGGATATATTTTTACCAAGTATCGACAATTCATTATATTGAAACATTTTCTCAACAGCTGGATTCACTTTTAAAATAATCCCATTATGGTCGATGATAATCATTGAATCAATTGATGTTTCACTAATGACGTTTGCTAATGCTTCTGAAACACGTAATTCGGAAGTCGTTTCAGATAATGTCAAATAGGCTTTTTCTAATTCTCTCTTCTTTTCTGATAAAACTTCTGCCTGTTGAATGAGTGCTTGATTTAGTTTATACATTTCCACAAGTCCTTCAACTTTGGCCTTTAAAATAATCGGGTCAAAAGGTTTAAGGATATAGTCAATAGCCCCTATTGAATATCCCGTAAAAATATGTTCTGAGTCCATATTATTTGCAGTGATAAATAGAATTGGAATGTTTTTTGTTTTTTCCCTGGCTTTAATTATTTTAGCTGTTCCAAACCCGTCCATCCCTGGCATTTGAACGTCTAATAAGATGGCAGCAAAATCGTACTTTAGCAAGTACTTAAGAGCTTCTTCACCAGAGTAAGCTTTAATTAGGTTATATTCATCCTTCTCTATAATTGCTTCTAAAGCCAATAAATTTTCTGGTCTATCATCTACTAATAGAATATTTATCTTATTCTCTAGACTCATAGTTATATTCTCACTCCTACCATTATATATTCTTTCAATTTACATACTCAGCTCTAATACGAGCAGTTGTTATTCAGCGAAAAAAGCCATCTCCCGGTTGGAAGATGGCTTTTGCAGGTACGGCAATAAGCTTATTTCTACCATTCGGTAACCTGGCAACCGTAGAATAAATCTATTCCTTAGGCCCATAGCTTTGCGTCCTTACCTTTGGGTAAGTTTGCTATTATCCTAGTATTTTGATTTTATATAGGTACATAAGTTGAAATAGTCATAAAATTCAACACCTTATCTACTAATAATACCACGACTATTCTCCTGAACTCCCAATTTTTTTCTAAATGGGATAAACTTCCTAGTAATAAAAGAAAATGTAAAAAAACTAATAATTGATATATTACCCTTTAATGAAAGGGGGAAAACACTTTTTCTAAAATATTTTTTATTAGAGAAATACATTGTTCATTAGCTAAAGGACTTTACCTTCTATTAAGTTCATCAACTATTTTACAGACAGCTCTATTGGGTTTCTCATATTCTAAAATAAAATTTATTTAGTCAAATAACTGATAAACTTTATTTTCATTATCTAAATATTTTTGGGTGATTTTACTTATTTCTTCTTCGCTCTTGAGTTTACTTAAATTTTCCCCATACCAATCTTGTAAATTTTCTTTGGTAATTTTGTATTCTTGATCTTCGAAGTTAAATGAAATCCAATCTGCATTTTGTACTAATGCAAAGATAAATGTTGCATTGTATATTACCGTTTCTTTATACTCTTTAACTAAATCTTTTGCTTCAATGCCTCTATAATTTAGAATAATCCCGTAAGGTTCTTTTGCAGTTTTTAGTTCAAAGCCCTCTAAATATTCTCCATTTACTAATTTAAATGTGAGGTTTCCAATTGCACTGTTATCACCTACATATGAACCTTTAAATTGAAATAAATCTTCATTTGTACTACTTGCATTATTTGGCTTACAGCCACTGATAAAAAGTACTATTAGCAGCGGAATCAAGGAAACACTGATTATTTTTTTCACTTTCTTAAACCTCCTTACTATTCATCACTAACAAAAATATTATCATAAAACCTAACAACATTACCTAAATTTCCCAATATTACGTTTGGTTTTTTTCACAACCCGTTTGAAGATGCATTATACCCTGACGTCTTTCTCGGGCAGCTTCAAAGCTCTGCCATGCTTATTCAACAATCACATTGGAGAGCTTTTTAAATAAAAAAAGAAAATTGCAGCTTACCCATTTAGGTAGAGAATTAATTCCATTAGCGGAATATTTACTTTCTACTCATGATTAGATTAAAAATATTCGGAGCATTAATGAAATTAAAGGAATACTAAAAGCGGCTGCACCCGAGCCTTTAAAAACCTCCGTTAAGTCCCATAATAAGAGAGTACCCTCGAAACATCATTATATCACAATAACATTAACCGATAGGACATGTAGACAGAATCAAACTAATTTATTAAGTGGACGTGTAGATTGCATTAATGTTCTATTTAAAATAGTCACAATGTTTGAGAGATACCTGATAGAAATAACATTAATAACTTTCAAATCATGGAATTATGGAGGATTGAGGCAATCTAATGGTGAGAATGGTCTTGGATCCAATTTCCATAATCTAATGAAAAAGGAAAATGGTTATCAGTTTTGAATTTACTAGAGGAACAGAGGAATTTTAATATTCATTACAGATTTTTAACCTTTCTAACAAGTAATTATTTTTTATCATAAAGTTCACCCATTATGCTAAGCATATTGATGTACAAACCAAATTTGTTATTTTATCATAACAATATTCTCATGAAGGAGGCAAAATTATATGACGAAACATAGTGAGCATTTATTATCTCCATTTACATTACCTAACGGCATAGAATTAAAAAATCGCATTGTTATGGCACCAATGACGAACTTTTCTTCTAATCCAGATGGTACAGTTACAGATGCTGAAGTAAACTATTATGCTAGACGTTCTAAAGGCGTTAGCATGGTGATTACAGCTTGTACATATGTGACTCCAAACGGGAAAGGCTTCCACGGTGAGTTTGGGGCAGACTCTGATGAAATGATCCCTAGTTTAAGAAAGTTAGCAACCAACATCAAAGAGCAAGGTGCAAAAGCAGTACTGCAAATCTTCCATGGTGGAAGAATGTGCCCTCCTGAATTAGTCCCTAATGGCGACATTGTCAGTGCAAGTGATATTCCAGCTGAAAAAGGTGGTGTTTCCACAGAGGAGCCGGATGTAAAACCTAGGGCATTAACAGAAACTGAAGTTGAAGAAATGATCCAGGCATTTGGTGAAACGACTCGACGTGCAATTGAAGCAGGTTTTGATGGCGTTGAAATTCATGGAGCGAATGGTTATTTAATCCAACAGTTCTTTTCCCCTCATTCGAATAGGCGGGAGGACCGATTTGGTGGAAGCCTTGAGAAACGAATGACGTTTCCATTAGCTGTTGTAGATACAGTAAACCGTATTGTTAAAGAGCATGCAAAGGCTCCTTTTATTGTTGGTTATCGTTTTTCACCAGAGGAACCTGAAACACCGGGTATTACAATGAATGAAACACTAGCCTTAGTTGATGCTTTATCGAACAAAGGTCTTGATTATTTGCACGTGTCATTAATGGAATTCTTCTCTACACCAAGAAGAGGTGTTGAGGACTTAACAAAAACACGAATTGAATATCTTAAAGAAACAATTAATAACAGAGTTCCACTGATAGGAGTAGGGTCAATTTATACAGCAGAAGATGCATATAAAGCATTTGAAACTGGAATTCCTCTTTTAGCACTAGGTAGAGAGCTTATTATTGATCCTGATTGGGTTCAAAAAGTCTCAGAAGGAAAAGAGGAGGAAATTGTCACAAAAATTGAGAAAGACAAGCAGGAAGAATTGGTCATTCCTGATCCTCTATGGAATGCTATAATCAATACACCAGGTTGGTTCCCAGGGGTTTAATAGATAAGCAACTTATATAATCAGACATCCAATCATGAACGATTTACGTTTTATGTTTGGATGTCTGTTACTCATAAAACCAACTAAGTTTTTATTACGTTAAACACCGATTTGTGTAAGTGTTAAAACTCCTTTGAAGAAAAGGGCAAGAAATATTTCACTCCTCGCCTATTAAACGGCAAGACCTTCATATCCGCAATTAAATGACTACAGTAACTTAGTATGCATGTTTTGAATACTCCTTCGATTTGAATGGATACCTCGAAGTTATGAGCAATGATTGCAAAAAAAACAATTCCTACTAGTGAATGAGTGTAGCTTCGATGAGGAATAAAAGAGGCTATGGTAATATAAATACCTAGCAAAATAACCCAGATTTCTTGTAGTGAAGTTCCTCCTACAAGCACTCCTAGTCCGGTAATTGTTAACATATGCCTTTGTTTAATATAGGAGGCAATCACTATGATCGCTACTCCAGCTCCAATACCCAACCATTTATCATTACCTTTTCCTTCAAATATGATATAGACAATCATCATCAAGCCAATTAATTGAGCTACAGATCGAATTAACGTATGAGAAAACGTTATCCTCTTACTTAATTTACCATCAATATCGATATCGGGAATCAGTGCTACCAATCCCCCCATTCCTACCAATAGTAAAGTTGTAGTTGGATCAGCTTGGACTGACTGAGAAACGACAAACCCTGTTCCGGCACCGATTGTTGCATGTGCTGTTCCATTCATTTTTCCCCACCTATTTCTCTATAAATTTTCATTAAGGCTGTTTTCGTATATTTTGTTGCTATTAGTAACTTGAAGTAAACAGCCCTATATCAAGTATAGTGGCATCTTTTCTTCCTAGAAACGTACCTTATATCTACAAAACAGTGTATTTCTACAGATAATTAGGTCAATTAGCAACAACCTTTCAGAAAAGAGCCTTCATTAAAGTAATATTATACATAAAGATAGGTGGGACTAGGTTAGCAAAAATACTTACTTTATAATAGACCTACCATTTGAAGGCCATGAAAGATACCATTGTCTTCTACTGATTTTGTAACAAACTTCGCTACATTCTTAACTTTATCTTCAGCATTCCCCATTGCCACACTGTTTTTAACTGATGTAAGCATTTCGATATCATTCAATCCATCTCCAAATGCATAGATATTTTCTTCAGGAATTTCTAGTCTTTGAGCAATTTTTTCGATTCCTTTCGCTTTGGAACCGCCTTTTGGAAGAATATCAACTGATACTGGATGCCATCTTATAAAATCAAATTCATCAAACGCTTTTTCATATTGTTTCTCTTCTCCTACTTGGCAAAAGAGCAACGATTGATATAGATCGCGCCCCTTATAATAGCTAGGATCGTGTGTAGGAAAGTGATTTACTTTTAATGTATCAATACTCTCCGTTATGTATGGATGTTCAGGCACATTCGCTTTCATATCTTCGTGATCCATAAAAACAACAGGGTGGTTATGATCAAGAGCTGCTTCAATTAAATTTTCAAGTGATGGAATGTTTAATGGGTTTTTGTATAACACTTCACCATCTAATACAACGTATTGTCCGTTATAACTGACATATGTATGAATATCTAATTCCTGTCTTAAATCTTCAAACATAAAAGGAGCCCTTCCGGTTGCAATCGCTACTATATGTCCATCTTCCTTTAATTTAAAAATAGCTTCCTTTGTTGTAGACGGCAATTCTTTATCATGGTTAAGCAATGTCCCATCAATATCAAAAAAAATAACTTTTTGTTTAGTCAATGTTATTCCTTCTTTCTTCTATATACTTGTATTCAAGTCGTTCCTCATTCAATAAAATGAAAAGATAACTCTTCATTTGATATTTCACTTTCTATTGCTTGAAGGAAAAGCTTTCTTCCCATTTCCAAAAGGGGAACTTCAATGATTGTAATATCCAATAGTAATAGCTAGTTGTTTAGGGATTGATATACCTTGGTTTTTGGCAACAGATAACGCGTATATAAATGAATAAGATCCCTATGTTTTATAAGTAATAAAGGAGGTCACTTATACATAGGGATCTTATGTACTTAAGCATTATAACAAAATTGAGGTGAATTTTTTCAATTTATTCATTTGCAGGTATTCACCCTTCGTATACTCAAAAATGTTCATTAACATACTCTAAAAAAGTATCTTATTTGATTGAGCAAGTGCGTTAACCATTCCAGCAATTAAAGTTGTTTGTTATTTTAGGCTTCACCTTTTTGTACAGACTTATCACCAGGTGCAAACCAACCAAATAGGGCAATACCGACTAATACTCCATAGAAAATTAGAGTCCAAACAGTACTGTGAGGAAAATGGTGATCTAAGATACCAATATCCTCATGGGCAAGAGTTATTACGGCTAGTTTGACACCGACCCATGCTACAATGGCATATGCTGTTGTTTCTAATGCTGGACGTTTTTCTAGAAGCTGGACAAACCAGGTTGCCGCAAACTTAATTAAGACAAGGCCAGCAATTCCTCCAAGAAGGACAACAATAAACTTACCTCCATCCATTCCACCGAAATTGTCTAGCGGTGAATCTGGTAGACCAAGGGCTAAAGCAACCGCAGCTAGAATAGAATCAATAGCAAATGCGAGGTCAGCTAATGCAATTTTCCCCACCGTTGGCCAAAACCCCTTACCTGCTGCCTCCTTTTCTTCCTCTTTATGAATATTGTGATTTTCTTTCCCGAATCTTGCCCGAATGACATGCTTTAATCCTAGGTAAAGAAGATAAGCAGCTCCTACAGCTTGAATTTGCCAGACGTTTGCAATAAAAGAAATGGCAAAAAGTGCAGCAAATCTGAAAACGAAAGCCATAATAATTCCATAATTTATCGCTCTTTTTTTCTGATCTTCGGGTAAATGCTTGGCTATAACTGCTAGTACAAGGGCATTGTCAGCAGATAGCAACCCTTCTAATCCAATTAAAACTAGCAATGCCCACGCATACTCTAGCCATAGTGATTCCATCTAATCTCTCCTTTGAATAATTAAATTGTTATAAAGTTACGATACCTATAGATTTTCCTATTTAGCAACAGGTAACCCTAGAGAATAATGCTAAAAATTATCCATTCCACAGGCCACTTTGAAGCTTACTGTTTGGTCTTTGATGTATTGTGAAATTAATGATCCTTTACCATAATATCACAAATTTTATAAGGCTTGTCAGTAAGCTTTCAAAAAAATTTAACGAACATTTTTTAAATAAATCAGCTATCATTTACAAATAATTGATGCTGCTTTTTATTTTCATTTGCATGTTCAGTTACCACTTCCTTTACCATTGCACATAATACCCTCCAAAAATAAAGACTTATATTTTAATCAAAAAACCCCTATAGTAACTAAGAAGAATTGCTTTTTATATTGAATTCTACAATTAGATAGAGGGGAAATTTTATGAAGATTGATTCGCCAAAAATCCAAACTGATTTACCAATAAGAAATTTTAATGATATTTTCTATGAGGAAGATCCTGAACTAGAACATTGTCAAATAAATGATGCTATTTTTGATAATGAGATGATTCCTAGAGTTCGTTTATATAAAATGATTTTAAAAAATTGTAAGTTTAACAATACTGACTTTTCAAATATAGATATAACAGATGTCATTTTTGATAACTGCGATTTTTCGAATACAAAAATGGGCCATTCTTCCATACATAGAGTTGAATTTGTAAACTGTAAATTACTTGGTGTGGACCTGACAGAATCTAGTTTTGGAAATGTCCATTTCAATCGTTCTTTGCTTAACTTATCTGCTTTTGGGAATTCGAAATTAGAAAAAGTGAAATTTCAAGATACATCATTAGACAGTTCTGACTTTTATGAATGTAAATTTAAAAAAGTCGAATTTACATCGTGCAACATAAATAACGCTAACTTTGAAAGAACATCACTTAAAGGTATAGACATTAGTACTTCGACTTTCCAAACACTTACTGTTTCTTTATCAGACTTGAAAGGTTGTAAAGTTTCAACTTACCAAGCCATTCAATTTTCAGCGTTATTAGGATTAATAATCAATGATTAATGATGGCTGTAACCTCTCAGGAAATAGTAATAAACCAATTTGGAGAGCTACTTAACTTTCCTTGCTGCTTGCTGTATTGGATCCCATACACCATTATATGGAGGAGCGTATGCTAAATCTAAATCAAGCAGCTCATCGGTTGTCATTGAATGAAATATTGCAGTTGCTAAGACATCGATTCGTTTGTCAATTCCATTTTCTCCAATGATTTGCGCACCAAGAACTTTATATGTTTCTTTATGAAAGACAAGTTTCAATTTCATTTTTTTATCATTAGGATAATAACCAGCGATATCATTTGATGTTATTGTTACTGAACAACATGGGATGTTCAGCATTTTTGCCTCTGCTTCTGAAATCCCTGTTCTCCCTAAAGTTAGCCTGAAAAACTTTATGATTGACGTTCCTACAACACCTTTAAATGTTTTATGTATATTTACGATGTTCAACCCGGCTATTTGACCTTGCTTATTCGCATGTGTACCTAATGGGATATGATCATCCTTTTCCTTTACTCGATGATATTGTGTTGCACAATCTCCTGCAGCATAGATATCTTTAATACTTGTTTGCATATAAGCATTTACTTGAATAGCACCATTAACACTCGTTTTAATTTCAGTTCCTTTCAAAAATGCCGTATTTGGCTTCACACCTACAGCAATTAACACTAAATCTGTTTCATACTTCCCTTTATTAGTTTTCACATATTCAACCTGCTCACTGCCACCAAATGCTTCAACAGATTCACCCATTCTCAACACAATGTTTTGTTGCACTGCTTCTTTGTGTATAAGCTCGGCCATTTCTTTATCAAATATTTTTGCTAATTGCTCATTTCTTTCAATAATGGTTACCTTCTTGCCAAGCTCTGCAAAACTTTCAGCCATTTCGAGGCCAATGTACCCACCGCCAATAACCGTCACATTTTTTATATCCTTTTCAAGATAATCTATAATTACCTTTGCATCAGGAATTGTTTTTAATGTGAAAATACCTGGAAGTTTAACACCCTCCCACTCTGGAATAACCGAGCCTACACCTGTCGCAATAAGAAGTCTGTCATATGGTAAGCTAAACGTTTCACCATTACTATGGTTCATTCCGCTGACCATTTTATTTTCCGTGTCTACCTTTTGGACTTCGTGAAATACTCGTGCATCAATGCCATACTCCTCTTTAAAAGTAGACTGTGTACGTGCTATCAACTTATCTGTTGACTCAATTTTCCCGCTGATCACATAAGGTAGCCCACATTGTCCATACGAATACTCTCCACCCTTTTCTAAAACAGTGATTTCATGCCCAGAGCTGTTTCGTACAATTTGCATTGCAGCACTCATGCCTGCGGCATCCCCACCAATAATTAGTACTTTCATATTTATCCCTCCTCTCTCTATTTTCCATTTATGACTGATTTTTAAACATGAAGATTTATACACATAACTTCTAAAGAAAATAGATCTTTTACATCGCTTTTTATTTTACTTATTATCATTCATTATGTTTAGAAAGACGGCTATTTTTTAAGTGGTTTCTCTATTTTTAAAATTTGTAATAAGTGACTGAAAATGGTTGATTGGAGCTTAAAAATGCTTATTTTTAATGGGGCGAGCGGAAAGCCTCCTCTTCGCACAGCGCTGCAAGAGTCGTACCTGTCCCGCTATTGCCACAGGAGTCCTGCCAAAACCGTTTCTAGCAACCCAAAATAGTTTATGTTCAAAAAAAAAACAACCTTTTAGGTACGCTAAAAGATTGTTGTTATTAAAGCAAAAAAATGTATAATATATTTTTTAATCAGGAAAAATCTGTTAAATTCAAGGAGGAGGTGTTTTTGAATGAAGGTAAAGAGTTTCATAATTACTACCGGGTTATTTGTAGTGACAACTGCTTTTCTTTACTTAATTGGTAATATGTTTACTATACCTGTCTTAATGTTTCATTACGAATATACAGATAGCGCAAATGGCTTTTTTACTACTACTGGATCAGTGGTTCCGCTAATTATCGGTTTGGTGATAAGTTTTATTGCAGAAAAGCTTTATATATATAAGTACCGACAAAAACACGAGTAATTTATACCAAGTTTTTTTAGCCCTTAGTAGCCAAGATTTTGAAAAATACTCTTTGACTAGAACTTAGAAGCATTTACTTAGCATGCTCTTTGGAAGGATTTATTTGTTAAGTTCTGATTAAGAAAGCACTAAAGTAGGTGATTATCAAGATATTTGGTTGCTATACCTTGAAGTCTGTTGCAACAATCTATATGATAACAGCCATTTAATAACAATCTCCTTTCCATAATTAGATTGCCGCAGCCCCCTGTGCAACTCGCATCCTCACTTGAAGAGCATTTCCTTTAAAGAGCAATTTAAGATTTATCCAAGAAGAATATATGAAAAAACCCCTAATTTTACAATAAGGGTAAAGTTGGGATTTTTACTTATTACTTAATTTTCAATGTCCTTTTTAAAATTCCAAGAAAAAGAGCTTTAACTTATAGGTTTAGACGGGAAGTAGAAGGAACTACCGAAACCTCAGGTCAGAAACCTCTCTTGTCTCACCAAATAGCTTGAATTCCATTATGTGAGGTCGGTTGCCATAAGGGTTTTCCACCTTTACTTGCCATATGTTTTTATATTCGTTAACTTTAATATCTACTAGAGGTGTTTCTTTTAGAGCCTTTATGTAATCATTTTCGGTAACCTTTTTCTCTACTCCATCTTTCTTCATTGTAAACTCCCCATTTAATTCAGTAGCAATATGCTCGCCTGTATGCTTATTTAACCATTGATCAATTTCGGGTGAGCTTCTTCTAGCCACATCCAGAATAGTTGATTCATTAATCTCGCTCTCTCTTTCAGTCATATCTAATAAGTAGTGCTCACGAGTATCACATTCAATAATTGAACCAAACTTGTCAATTGGATCACTTGTTCCACATACTTCAACTAGAATACCATCGACTGGAAGTAGATTATTTTTAATTATTTCTTTCCCGTTTGTATCAATACTGAATTTTCTCCATTCTCTATCAGCGTAACCCATACGCTGACCATCTGTACGAAGCTCATAATATTTTATATGTTCATCGTTCAACATGGGCTTAGTAATAAGATCAATGTTTGCAAGTAAGTAGTGTGCTTCTGTAGAGTGCGAGCCTTCCCACTGAATGTCCTTTACCTTTTTTCTCTTCACTTCCACACTTTTCCCGTCATCCGAGAGATTGAGATTATAATAAATTATATAAGGATGGGAATTCTCCACCAGGGATATTTCCAGGTATTCAAAGTTCCCTTTATGACTGATTACAGTTCGGAAATCTGTAATCTTCACCCCATAGTCTTCCGTAATTCCAAATTCACCCTTTATATTCTCCCATTCTTCTACCATACTTCCACTATAGAAGTTCGTATTTTGCAATTGTACTTTCTGCGGCCATTCATATAGCTTTGATTCTAAAAATGGCAGAATTACTGATAAAAGAAATACAATCAAACCTACATATGCAGCACGTTTTTTTACCATAGCGTTCACAGGAATGTTTCGAAAAAATAATAGGAAAACGACAAACCCCAGCGGCATCTTAATGCCGTTCAATTCTATCATAAAGGCCCCAAGAAACATGTAGCAGAAAAGCTTTAAAAGTAAATATGGTTCTACTTCCTTAGATTTCCGATAAAGTATGATAACCGTGACTATTGAAAGAATGAATAAGAATATTTCAATTACGTTACTCACATTTCTCCCCTCCTTTTCCTGAATAAAATATTAAACCTCTATCTGAAATTCATAAACATACAAAATCTTTAAATTAAATCTTTACACCGTTAAACTATCCTGTTTAAAATTTTGCAATTTTACTCAATCTTTATTTCTATAGAAAAGACGCGTTCCTCAATAAACGCGCCCTTTAGTATATTATATTTTAGCTAGTTAGTTATATAGAACGATCTCTTTATGTAATATAAATTAATTCCATTTAGTACTGGACAGTAAAAAAGCCAGCATTTTTGCTGACATTTGATTATCTGATTCTATGTTTTAATAGTATAAAAAGAATTTTTAGATTGCAACTCAAACCAAATAGAAATGCACCATTAAAAGAAAAAAACTTATGCCCACTTTAGTAACCATTATCTAACACACCCAATCCCTGAATAGATATTGTTGTCTCAATCGTTACAATCTAAAGTTAACATAATTATATTTAGCTAATGTTAATTGATTATAAATACTTTATTAATTCTGCTAATGCGCTGTCAGCATTTGATTTGTCAGGACTGGATCAATTGGTCACTCAAGAAGCAACTGCACGTATTGAACAATTGCATCTCTTTTGCGAAGATTGTTATTGATGGCTTGAATTGCCCTTTTCGTTGTAAAAGTTTTTACAATTTATCTGGAGAATTTCCTTTTATCAATAACTTTATTACTTATACAATAAACTAGTGAATTAAGAGATTCGTGTCCCATTCCTAACAGGTTCATCGGGTTTTAAAAGAACAACGTCCCCCTCTTCCGGAACTCCACCTATTACCAATACCTCTGATTTAAACCCTGCAATACGCATTGGTGGAAAATTAACTACGCCTACAACTTGACGTCCAAAAAGTTGTTCAGGACTATATCTACGTGTAATTTGAGCAGAAGAATGTTTTATGCCAATCTCTTCTCCAAAATCAATTTCTAGTTTTATAGCCGGTTTTCTTGCTTCTGGAAAAGGTGTTGCATTAATTATTGTTCCAACACGGATATCCAGTTTTAGAAAGTCATCAATTTTTGCCATAGTAATTTTACCACCTTTTCTACAATTTTGAATGGTATCTATTTTGAACGAGATTAAATTCCTTTTTGCTACCAGAACTTTTTGTCGACCATATTAATATTCCTATACCTAGCAGTAAGAGAAAAATTCCAATCCATGAAATTGTGTTTAAGTATTCTCCTAAGATGAAAACCCCTAATAATGCTGCTGTTAATGGTTCTGCTAAAGAAAGTGTAACTGCAGTTGATGAAGAGACGTTGGATAGACCTTTGGCAAAAAGTAAATATGCTATACCAGTAGCAATTATCCCCAGATGAAGACTTGAACTTACACCTCGAATACTCATCAACCAAGACATATCATAGACAAATAATAATGGTGATAAAATGATTGCACTAAGAGTGAATATAACTGCTACTATTGTTTGAGATGAATATTTTTCAACCAACTCTCTACTTACTAGCGTATAACTAGCAAATGATAAACCCGCGCCAAGAGCCATTAATATCCCAACAGGGTCTACATGAACTGATTCTTTATTAACAAATAGCATTAGACAACCTAAAATGGATAAGAAAGTAGAACACCACCAAAGGGTATTTGGACGTTTTTTTAAATAAATCCATTCAATGAACCCAGATAAAATAGGAGCACTCCCTATTGCTACCACTGTCCCAATGGCCACCCCTGTTATTGTTACTGCAGAGAAAAATAATGGTTGATACAACGCCATACATACAGAAGCCAATACCGTTGTCTTGATTGGCCATTTTCTAAAATTGAATTTTCCTGTTACAAGAACTATACATAATAAAAATAGACCTCCTACTGCTAAGCGCGTAGCACCAATTGCAATCGGATGTGCTGTTTCTGGAGCAAGTGCCTGAGTTGTACCCGTGGTTCCCCAGAGTATTGCTGCAAGTAATATTAAAAAAGGAGACACTTTTTCTTTCATTTGCTCACCTCTAAATGATGGTTGTT
>JAPSLU010000045.1 GCA_031180405.1 Bacillus sp. (in: firmicutes)
AGGTAACACTTCACCTACATAATTTGGAATCTCTCTGAATAAGATGTACAAGCATACATAAAAAGAGTTATATCAAATATTGGAGGTTAAGGCTTTGAACAGTTTATTCAGTTATGTTTTTTTAGGAGTTTCATTAGCTGCACCAATTGGACCTGTTAACGCAGGTCAGATTGATAAAGGAATTAAAGGTGGTTTCCTCCATGCTTGGCTGTTTGGGCTGGGAGCAACAACAGCTGATGTTGTGTACATGCTTTTGGTATATCTCGGGTTTGTTAACTTACTACAGATTTCTATTGTTAAAACATTTCTATGGTTGTTTGGTTTTTTTGTATTGGTTTACACAGGAATTGAAAGCCTTTTATCTGCAAAAAGTCATACATTTACAGGTGGTAGAGGAAGTTTAAGATACTCAAAGTCTTATTTATCGGGTTTCCTTATGTCCTTACTTAATCCTCTGAGTATCTTGTTTTGGATTGGAATCTATGGATCTATATTAGCCAATACAGTTATCTCTGATAATGGACACCCATTATTTATTTATTCAGCTGCTATCCTTTTAGGTGTATTATTATGGGATTTTACAATGGCAATTTTCGCTAGCTTTTTAAGAAAATACTTAACCAATAATTTACTGGCAACGATATCGGTTATTTCGGGGATATCATTAATCTTATTTGGTCTTTATTTTGGTTACCAAGGGATAAAATTATTATTTTAATTCACTATTTGGTTTCAGGAGGCATGATTGTGTCATAGAGATGGGTTGATGTGAATAGGAATTGGTTGAATTTTTAAATGTAAAGGTTTCATATAAGTTACGCCATCCCTGTTTTAGCTGTATGAGTGCCAGCAACAATAAAAAAATAATGATTGAGAGGCTAAGTAGCTTCAATCATTATTTATCTTGATGCTTAGGAATTATGAAATTCTTTCACTGTGGCTAAGCACGCGATATCTGGATCCCGAGGTCATAAGCCACAAATTAAGAATTAAAGAAAGAATCCTGCGAAACTTATCAGGCGCTTGTGCTTTTATTATGATTTTATATTTTTATTTTTCAAAAAAAGAGCTAATCATTCCAATTAAGATACCTAAGCAAGCACCACCGGCAACCTCGGCAGGTTGATGTCCCAATAGCTCGTTAAGTTCTTTTTCTTGCTTCACATGAAAAAGACCAGGCATATGGCCAGATAATAATTCGATATCAGCGTCAAGATCATTTACAATTTTAGCAATTTCACCAGTGTGTCTCCTGATTCCTTGTGCATCATACATTACGATAATTCCAAAGATAACAGCTAATGCCGTCTCAATAGAATTTAATCCTTTCCTTGATGCAACATATGCTGCTAAAGCGGAAACACCAGCTGAATGGGAACTGGGCATTCCACCTGTTTGAAAGATTGGACGCCAGTCCCAAATATCATGTTCTTTTTTGTGTGTAAATATTTTAAGTCCTTGTGCTATTCCAATGGCTGAAAGAGCTGTCCAGATTCCTCGATTCATTAATCCTCACCTCTATGTGAGTAGTGTTTATCAAATTGAAAACTATATACAAGGTGTTAGTAAAACTTTTGAATTTTTGAAGAGGTAAAAGGACAAGGACTACAAGTTGTTAATAGTAAGGGAACATAGGAAATCATTTCTCCCTATGTTTGGTGACGTGTGATCCATTTTGTTAATAAAGGTGGCTTATAGGCGCGGAATTTTTGAATAAGATCCTGTGGATTCTGTTCGACAATAACCATTGGTTGATACTCGGGCTTTAAAAACTCTTCTTGAATCATATGCTCAAAAAAGGCGAGAAGCTTATCGTAAAATTGATTCGCATTAATCATTCCAATAGGCTTTTGATGTTCACCGAGCTGTGCCCATGTGTATACCTCAAAAAATTCCTCCATTGTTCCAGGTCCGCCTGGTAAAACAACAAAGCCATCAGAAAGCTGCTCCATTTTTGCCTTTCGCTCATGCATTGTATTAACAACGATTAGCTCAGTAAGTTTCGTATGAGCAAGTTCTCTATCCATTAACATTTTGGGAATTACCCCGATTACTTCACCGCCTGCCTGTAGTGTAGCATTTGCAACAGCACCCATTACTCCTAGTTTTGAGCCACCATATACAAGTGTAATTCCTTCTTTTGCTAATTGAGTTCCAAGTTTTTCAGCAGCTTCTACATATAAAGGAGAAGAGCCTGGGCTTGATCCGCAAAAAACACTAATTCGTTTCATTTTTTTCACTCCATTTCTAATAGGTTTTGTTTATTCGTTACCGCACTCACTTTAGAAAATAAAAGCTACTTTATTCTAGTTTAGATTGTTTTTATGATGAAGAAAATGGAATTTACAACTTCTTTACAATAAATTATGAGGGACTCCCTGTCCATATCATCATTTTATATAGAATTACATATTTTTCATGTATAAGTGGGAAGTTAGAGGTGTACATATGTAGTTTAGGAGAGATGTAGGATGACACTAGGTTTGAAATGGTTTCATTTGGAGACACTTCAGTCGTATATACAGGAATATGAGTTAGAGCATGTTATCAATTTTTATTATGAAAAACTAATGGATAAAAAAGGAAAAATTCTCGAATTAGGTAAAAATCAATTGCAACTTTTACCAACTTTCATGGATCGTGGACTAAAAATGGAGGGAGTTATCGAATCAGACAAAGGGAAAGAAGCTTGTCATGAAAGATGCTCAAAGCTAAATCAGTCTGCTAAATTGTTACAAGCTAAGTTACCTAATTTTAAAACAGGTTCTTTATATGATGCTGTTATCGTTCCATTTGGAGTGATGTCATTAACATCTAAAAGAGTCGACTCAATAAAATTATTAAAGAATGTTCATACTCATTTAAAAAACACAGGGACAATAATCGTTGACCTTTCTTTGCAAAATGAATTTACAATCCTTCAAACAGAAGATGTTGTCATAGAGAAAAAGAATGAACTAATTGTTGGAGAATCAAAGCTTGTACAGATTGATCTAATTGAACAAAAAGCTACATACACATTATCGGTAGAGCATTGGAACGAAGGTCAAATTAGTAACAAGGAGAGCAAGGTTCAATCATACGTTTGGTTTGGGATAAAGGAATTTAAATTGGTTCTTGAAAAAATAGGGTTTTCTTCTGTCATAATATATGCGGATTATTCCGATAATCATAAAGATTTATCGAGGGGAAAGGTATTTACATTTTTAGCGCAGAAGTAATGGTGAAAGCCTCCTCAACTATTTCTCCTTAGGTGCTGTCACCCTTGAAAAATGAATACCTAAGACGGAATATATAAAGAAGATCAAAAGGCAGTGTAAATTTTTGAAAACTTATTACATAAATAAGGAATCGCTAATAACAATTTTGCCTTAAAGTGATAAAATAAGAAAGATGAAAGAACTGAGGAGGATAATCCAAATGAAAATGAAGTTAGGTCTTATATATGGTGGGAAGTCTGCAGAGCATAATGTTTCTTTGCAAACGGCTTTAGCTGTAATAAATGCGTTAGATATGAGTAAATTTGATATACATCCAATTTATATAAAAGAGAATGGGGAATGGGTTAGAGGAAAGGCATTAAACAATCCTGTAAAAGATGTGAGTTCGTTAAAGCTCCAGGGAAATGGAGACTTGATTTCACCGGTTTCACTTAATTCAGATTTGTTTCCTGCAAATGTTGAAGAGCAAGAGAAAATTGATGTGATTTTTCCATTGCTTCATGGACCTAACGGTGAGGACGGAACGGTACAAGGACTACTTGAATTATTAAATATTCCATATGTAGGAAATGGTGTATTAGCGTCTGCAGCTGGAATGGATAAGGTTGTCATGAAAAATCTTTTTGCGCAAGCAGGATTAGATCAGGCAAAGTATGTATCGTTTATTAAAAGCGAGTATGAAAACTCACCAACAGCTGCATGTGAAGAGATTGAAGAAGTTTTAGGATATCCATGCTTTGTTAAGCCTGCTAATTTAGGCTCAAGTGTTGGAATAAATAAATGCAATGATCGACAATCATTGGAAGAAGCAATTAAAGAGGCATTTGAATTTGATCGCAAGGTCATTATTGAAGAAGCAATCATAGGTAGAGAAATAGAAATTGCTGTTATTGGAAATGATTACCCTCAATGCTCGGTCGTTGGTGAGATTGCTCCTAAAAAGGAATTTTACGATTACAAAGCGAAGTATGAAGATGGTGATACAGACTTAATCATTCCAGGTAATATAACAGATGGAGAATATGAAATGATTAAAGAAATGGCCGTTGCATCGTTTAAAGCGATTGATGGATCTGGTCTAGTACGTGCTGATTTCTTCTTAACAGAGGACGGTAGAGCACTAATTAATGAAGTAAACACAATGCCAGGCTTTACACCATATAGTATGTTCCCACTCATGTGGAAGCATTCGGGATTAGAATACGCTCAGCTTATTGAAAAGTTAGTTGACCTTGCGTTAGAGCGTTTTGAGCAGAAGCAACAGATTAAACATTCTTTCTAAAATTTTTCAAAATAGGTTTATATAAAATAGGATGAGGGGAACTGAATAAAACACCAATCAGTTCCTTTTTTCCATTACAGTTTTATAAAGACTGTTTTCGTAAATTTTTGTTGCTATTAACTTGAAGGAAATAGCCCTGTATTAAGTCTAGTGGCATCTTTTCTTCTAAGAGTAGAGTACCTTTTCTGCTATAAAACACAGTTTTCTATAAATAATTAGGTCAGTTAGCAACAATCTTTCAGAAAAGAGCCTTAATAAAAGAAGCATTTATTAGGAGTGGGGATATGATTAAAAAATCGTTACTTGATATTGAGAAAATGGTTGATGGATTAGGCCTAGCTAATGAGTATAAAAATATATACATTACAGGTGTTACAACTGATTCCCGGCATGTTGGGAAAGACAGCCTGTTCATTCCACTCGTTGGAGATATCTATAACGGCCATGAATTTGGAGAGAAGGCAGTTAAAGATGGAGCAGCGGCAGTTATTTGGCAAAAATCAGAGGGGAATCCTCCAAAAGGTGTACCTGTTATTTTTGTTGAAGATACACTAGTGGCGTTGCAAGCACTTGCGAAATCATACATCAATCAATTACAAGTAAAGGTAGTTGGCATTACAGGCAGTAATGGTAAAACAACAACCAAAGACATGGTTGCTTCATTATTAGAAACAACGTTTAAAGTACATAAAACAAAAGGGAATTTCAACAACCATATCGGACTGCCATTAACAATTTTAAGCATGAGTGAAGATACAGAAGTGGCTGTGTTGGAGATGGGGATGAGTAGCAGGGGTGAGATTGAACTATTATCAAGCATTGCAAATCCTGATGTTGCGGTTATTACAAATATAGGTGAATCACATTTAATGGATTTAGGTTCTAGAGAAGGAATTGCAGAAGCAAAACTCGAAATCACAAAAGGGTTAAAACAAGATGGACTCTTCATCTATAACGGGGATGAACCTTTGTTGCAGGAAAGAGTTCCAGCATTGTCGATACATACAGCCACTTTCGGAGAAAAACCGTCAAACGATTATTATCCGACAGAAATAAACCAACAGGTAACTGGGACATCGTTTAAAGTAAATGGAGTAGAATGCTTTATTCCTGTACTAGGAAAACATAATGTCTTGAATGCATTAGCTGCATATGCTGTTGCTACATTCCTTGGAGTGAAAAAAGAGGCAATAATAGAAGGGTTCTTATCCATAAAGATAACTGGTATGCGCCTTGAATTAATTAAGGCAAAGACTGGCGCCTCTATCATTAATGATGCTTATAATGCTAGTCCTACCTCTATGAAAGCAGCTATTGATTTGATCGAAAATTTAAAGGGATTTAATCAAAAAATTGTCGTTCTTGGTGACATGCTTGAATTAGGTTTGGAAGAAAAGGAATATCATCGTGAGGTAGGTAGAGCCATTAAGGCAAATAACATCTCACATATTTTCACCTATGGACGTTTAGGAGCAGAAATAGCTAAGGGAGCAAAAGAAAACTATGCTCAGGAATTTGTCCATCACTTTGAAAACAAAAGTGAATTAATTAAGTTACTTAAATCTCTTGTTCAAAAAAATGACGTTGTACTTGTCAAAGCTTCCAGAGGAATGAAGCTTGAAGAAGTTGTGAACGAACTAATTTAAAAGTGTGGATGCTTAAGGGAGTGAGGTTCATTTAATCTTACCAATGCTTTCAAAGGAGGTTTTTGATCTTATGAAAGGATGTCTCTTTATTCACGGTTTCACAGGAGCACCTTACGAGGTAGAACCATTGGCTAGCTATATACAAAAAAAAACAGGTTGGATTGTAAAGGTTCCAACTTTGCCTGGACATGGTGTAAATCTTTCTTTAAAGGGGCATACATATAAGGAGTGGATTGCATATGCTGAACAAGAGCTTCTATCCTTAATGGAAGAGGTAGATGAAGTGTATGTGATTGGTTTTTCAATGGGTGGAATTATTGCTTCTTACTTAGCAGCAAATTACAAAGTCAAAAAGCTTGTTTTACTTAGTGCAGCTGCTTATTACGTTAATCCAAGGCAAATAGTGGTTGATTTAAAAGAAATGATAAAAGATTTAATGAATGGGAATATTAAAGATAATGAGCTATTCAACCGGTACAAACAGAAGGTGTTCCAAACACCGCTAAGTTCTACGATTGAATTTCAAAAGCTGGTCAAAAATATAAAGCCATATCTTCAACAATTAAACATGCCAGTTTTGATTATTCAGGGTGAGTGTGATGGGATTGTACCGGTAAAGAGTGCTTATTACCTATATAATAATATTCCTTCAAAAGATAAGAAGCTATATTTATTACCTTGCTCAAAGCACCATGTATGCCATGGAGATGATTATGAAGACTTAAAAAACTATGTTGAAGAATTTTTATGTAAAAAAGATAGCGTGTTAATCTAATGATTGTAGGTCTTTTTGTCATGTTTTTTCAAATGGTTTAGGTTGGCGATTTTGACATTAAGTTGAAATACAGTACTGGTAGTGGTATGATTACATTTAAAGTGTTTGCGGGCTTTAAATAAGGTAAACTGCTGCCCTTGCTTGATGAAGGGTATTTTTTGTTGGCAAATAATCAGAACGGTTTTTTAATACATTCACTGTTTCATGAGTGTATAAGGAAAACATGTCTTGTATAAGATAGGTTTTTCCTAAACATCTGACTGTTTTTCATGATGACACAACAGTTGATAATCTATTTTTATGTTCTGGGAGAGACCCAGACAATTAGGATTGAATATAGACATCGTTTCATTATGAATACGATTTTAGATTACCTATAAGGTCTGTAAATATTTACAGCAAACGATATAGAAGGAGTATGAATACATTGACATTAACGTTTCAAGATTTAGGTTTAAGTTCGTCATTGATGGAATCTATTAGTAAAATGGGATTTGAGGAGCCATCACCAATTCAAGCGCAAACAATTCCATTAGGCTTACAAAATAAGGATGTTATTGGACAGGCGCAAACAGGTACAGGTAAAACAGCTGCATTTGGTATCCCTCTTATTGAGAAAATTGACGTAAAAGATAATAATATCCAAGCAGTAGTTGTTGCTCCTACACGTGAATTAGCTATCCAAGTGTCAGAAGAATTGTATAAAATTGGTTACCATAAACGCTCTCGAGTGCTTCCAATCTATGGTGGACAGGATATTAACAGACAAATCCGTTCTCTTAAGAAAAACCCACATATTATTGTTGGTACACCAGGTCGTTTACTTGATCACATTAATCGTAAAACAATGCGTTTGAATGGTGTTCACACAATTGTATTGGATGAAGCCGATGAAATGCTAAATATGGGGTTCATTGAGGACATTGAATCAATCCTTTCAAACGTTCCTGATGATCGTCAAACTTTGCTTTTCTCAGCAACAATGCCTGATCCAATTCGTCGTATTGCAGAGAAATTCATGAATGATCCTGAGCTTGTAAAAGTAAAAGCTAAGGAAATGACAGTACCTAATATTTCTCAATATTATTTAGAAACGCATGAAAGAAAGAAATTCGATGTCTTAACAAGATTACTGGACATCCAATCTCCAGAACTTGCAATCGTGTTCGGTCGTACGAAGCGTCGTGTTGATGAGCTATCTGAAGCTTTGACTTTAAGAGGATATACTGCTGAAGGAATTCACGGTGACTTAACACAAGCGAAGCGTATGTCAACATTACGCAAATTTAAAGAAGGTACAATTGAAGTACTAGTTGCAACAGATGTGGCTGCCCGTGGATTAGATATTTCAGGTGTTACACATGTTTACAACTTCGATGTACCACAAGATCCAGAAAGCTATGTTCACCGTATCGGTCGTACAGGTCGTGCTGGTAAAACAGGTATGGCGATGACATTCGTTACACCTAGAGAATTAGATATTGTGAAAAACATTGAGCGTACAACGAAACGTAACATGGAACGTATGAAGGCACCAACTGTTGATGAGGCAATTGAAAGCCAACAACAAATGACAGTTGAGAAAATTCGTTCTATTGTTGAAAGTGATAACCTTTCTTTCTACAAACGTACAGCGGAAGAGCTTCTAGAGGAATTTGATGCACAAGTAGTTGTTGCAGCTGCCATCAAATTTATGACAAAAGAGCCTAATTCTGTAGAAGTAAAACTAACAGAAGAAGCTCCAGCATATTCAAAATCTAAAAACAAGGGTCGTTCTTCTAGCAACAGAAGAAAAGGTGACTTCAACCGCAGAGACGGACAAAAAAGTCGTTCTTCTTACGGAAGTCGCGAACGTAGTAGTAAAAGTAGCAGTCAAGGTAACAACAAACGTCGTTACTCTAACTCAAAATAGCATGCCAAAGATCGAATCTTAAATGGATTCGATCTTTTTTTTGAGAATTTATAACTGTGGCTAAGCTCGCGATATCCGACTCAAGCACCGAGCTCCTCGAAATCTCAGAAGTCAAAAGTTGAATAGAGGGCAAAAAATCGTCTTTATTCCAATGCTTATTATACTTGTCGAAACCTATCAAGGTGCTTATTCGTTATATTGGACCAAACTAGGTGCTTATTATCAAGGAAGGGAATATCCATCGGTGAACTATCAATTATAGACAGATATCCTCATAAATCGAGAATACCCACTGGAGCTAGATGACCTCAATTTTATATTCATTGACTTATCCTAATTAATCCTTACATTACTGATATGAAACAATATAGTTGGGGAAGCTAATGTTAGAACGACCAAGAGGTGATAAAGAATATGACAATCATTCAACTAGGATATGTAGCAATGAGTATGAATCTCCAAAACTGTTCGCCTTCCCAAACGATGACATATGCTCAATTTCAAAAAATCAAAGACCGAGAAGCTGCAATTGCAAAGCTTGAAAAAATTGCAAGATCTAACCTCGCGAATTGTCTACGCTTGTTAAAGCATAATCTTGCGCATGATATCCACTTCTTCCGCTTTAGTTCAAAATTAATCCCTTTAGCAAATCATGAAGAACTTCGTGATTGGAGGTTTATGCAAAGTCTATATGGGCCTCTAAAAGAACTAGGAGAATTTATTAATAATCACCCAATTCGTGTTGGGTTCCATCCAGATCATTTTGTTGTTCTGAATTCAACCCAAGTAGATATTATGAAGATGTCAGTAAAAACGTTACATATGCATGAAATGCTACTCAAAGGTATGGGAGTAAATCCTGAACATCGATGTGTAATTCATATAGGAGGAGCCTATGAGGATAAACTGAAGGCCTTAGAACAATTTATTCAAAATTGGGGACTTATTCCTGTATCCATACAAAAAATGCTCCTTCTAGAAAATGATGATACCACCTTCCATTTGAATGACGCACTCTATTTATGTGAAAAGTTAGGAGTTCCACAGGTGTTTGATTATCACCATCATATAGCTTATCACGATGATCCAAATTGGGAGCAACAGTGGGAAAGGGTTATTGGTACATGGAAGGGGTCACCATTACCGGTGAAAATGCACATTTCGAGCCCGAAAAGTGAAAAGGAATTTCGTGCACATGCTGATTATATTAATCCAACCATGTTTTTAGATTTTTTGCATACTATAAAGGGGAGTATTAATCAAATAGACTGTATGATTGAAGCGAAACAAAAGGATAATGCTCTTTTTCAATTAGTAAAAGATCTACAATATGAAAAAGGCATTGAGTGGATTGACCAATCCTCCTTTAAAATTCATTAAATATCTCTCTTATGAGCACAAGAACGCTGTGCTATAATAAAATGGGATTATTTTCTTTTTCTACTTATTATCTATGTCTAGCTCCAGCGCCAATCCACTCGAGGTCATACGGCACAAATGAAAAGAAGATAAAGGACGTTTTCTATTCATTTGTGAATTATTGGCCAAGACCGATAAGGCGCTTGTGGCTTTTCTATAAAGGAGAGATCAGGTTGAGAGGGCAACCGCAAAATCAGATTAGCCTAAAGGCGCTAACCGTTTGGAGGATTAGTGCTTTAATAAACGCTAGCGTATTATTAGTGATTGTAATTGGATTAGGAGTTGGTGCTCATTTTCTCGAGCTTTCTTATTGGTATATTGTTGGGGCTGCAGGAATCTGGGTGATTTACTCAATCATCAGTATTTTTTTGGTACCAAAGATTAGGCATAGAGTTTGGCGCTATGAGGTTCATGAACATGAAATTGATTTGCAATTCGGCCTTTTTGTGATTAAGCGAGTGTTAATACCGATGGTAAGGGTTCAGCATGTAGATACCCACCAAGGTCCGATTTTAAGAAAATATAAATTGGCATCAATAGAAATATCGACTGCCGCAACAAAGCATGAGATACCTGCTCTTGATTTAGTAGAAGCTGACGAACTAAGAGATCATATCTCAAAATTGGCGAGGGTGACAGACGATGATGTTTGAGCCGAAGAGAATTCATCCTGTCGGGATGATTTTAAACTTTGCCAGAATCATAAAATCATATATTGTTCCTGCAATTTTTTTCTTTTTTATTAGTAATAACGAATCCTTTAATTTATATTTTATCATTGGCGGTAGCATCCTTATTCTATTGATTATGATCATGAGTATCTTAGAATGGTCGAAATACACCTATATACTTGAGGATGGGGAATTAAGGATTGAACATGGAATTTTTGTTAAGAAAAAAAGATATATTCCTATTGAACGCATTCAAACTATTAATATAAGTGCCGGAATAATCCAACAAATCTTTCGCCTTGTAAAGGTCCAAATTGAAACTGCTGGCAGTGGAGCTGAGGCTGAGGCTGTTTTAACAGCAATAAAAAGACAAGAAGCAAATCGAATACAAGAAGAAATAGGCAACTATAAGAAGTTAACAAAAGCACTTGTTGAGGCGGATGAAAAAGAGGAAGACATTTGTGATCAACCTATTTTTAAAATGACACTTAAGGACTTATTAGTAGCTGCTAGTACCTCGAGTGGAATCGGGGTTATTATTTCTGCCGTAGCTGCCTTTGTTTCACAGTTTGATGAATTAATACCTTACGAAAAAATTATTGATCGGTTCGAGTTGCTGACGAATGCAAGTATTACTCTATATGCTATCTTGGTTTTTATTGCTTTTATTATAGCGTGGATACTAAGTATTATTGGTGTATTGTTAAAGTATGCGTATTTTACAGTGGTAAAAGGTGATGGAGAGATAAAAATCTCTAGAGGGATCTTTGAAAAGAGGCAAATCACTATTCCAACGAAGCGTATACAAGCGATCCAAATTGTTCAAAACCCTTTAAGGCAGATGTTAGGTTACTCAACGATTTATATTGAAAGTGCTGGAGGAAACTCAGGTGATGAAGGACTTTCTACAATTTTATTTCCTGTTGTGTCCAAAAGAAATATACCGAAGCTTTTGTCAGAATTTCTACCCGAATTTAAACAAAATGATGTTTTAAATCGGTTACCAAAGAGGTCGATGCAGCGCTATTTGATACGAAAGTTTATTCCTGCTCTTATACTGATCGTACCAATTGTGTATTTTCTACAACCATGGGGTTTTATCGCTGTAGTGCTTTTACCTATTTCTGTCTTATGGGGATTTGCTTCTTATAAGGATGCAGGGTGGAATTATGAAGGGAATCAATTGCATATAGCGTTTCGGGTAATTTCCAAAACTCAAGTACTCGTTAATCGTAATCGACTACAGGTAATTAAGAGTAAAACCACTTATTTTCAAAAGAGAGAACTATTGCAATCCTTTGAATGCACAATAAAATCTGGGCTTATCGGTCGAAATTTTACGATTAAGGATCTGGATCAAAAGGACATTGAAAAAATTTTAAGTTGGTATTCATATGTAAATAGACACAGCGAGTAAGTAGCTGTGTCTCAGCATGTTGACAAACGGTTGCTTTCTTCGTTACTTACCTTGCTGCGGTGCTCATTATCAACTTCGGTAACTCCGCTCCTCACAAGGATTCGTGCCTCGAAAGACAAGCAGGCTTACTTTGTCTTTACAAGGTAGGCTGTCTCTTCTTAGGCTAATTTAAAAAAGAGCCCAATTAAAATAAGGAGGGCAAAAATCAACCAAAAAATACTTTTGGCACTGAAATTCATCTTGAATTTAGACCGGTTGTAACTAGGACTGTAAAAGGATTGATGTGAAAAGTGAACCCTTTTCTTGATTACAAGTGGGGCGAGTAAAAATCCACCAATCATCCCAAAGATATGAGCAACAACATTTATGTTTGAGTTAAAAAACGTCATAATGAGACCAATGACTAAGATACTGATAATAATTTGTGTGTTTGCTTGATCGATTAGACCTTTTCTAAAATACACGATGAATAGGTACACACCGAATAAGCCGAAAATAGCGCCAGAAGCACCTATATGAGAATACTGTAGAGGCTCTATTAAATACGTCGCGATATTAGCTATCACGCCTGAACCTATATAAATAAATAAAAATTTAGTTCTTCCTAGCATTTTCTCTAATGCTGGTGCGAATAAAATAAGAGATATTGAATTAAAAAACAAGTGGCCGAAGCCAATATGAAGGAATATAGGGGTAATAAGCCTCCAATACTCTCCGTTTGCAAGTGCAGCGTTATAACCATCCAATAGACCTAATAAGATTTGAAGTTGGGGAATAGGTAGTTGAAATAATAACCAAAATAAGATGTGAATACCAACAAGAATCGATACAACAGGATATAAGTGAAGAAAAGTACGAAAGTTTTCAGATCGAGTAAACATCGGGTCCTCCTTTACGGTAGCTTATCGTTTTTTTAAAAAGGCAGTATTCCTATGGATGATGAGTAGCCGCCAGACTGATTGACAGTCTGATTAGTTTTATACTAACACGAATATGTACGAGGTATTGTAATTAGTACTATTAAAAGGCTTGGAAGGTGTTGTTTACATATGATAACTGGAATTGGTTTAGATATTATAGAACTTGATCGCATAAGAAGAATCGTTGAACGTCAACCAGGCTTTATCAAGCGGGTATTAACAATAAATGAGATCGAGAAATTTGTTGCTCTTTCAAAAGAGAGAAAAGTTGAATTTTTAGCGGGGCGTTTTGCTGTAAAAGAGGCTTATTCAAAAGCTTTAGGAACAGGAATAGGGGAAGAAATAGGGTTTCAGGATATAGAGGTTATAAATGATGAACGTGGGAAGCCTCGCATTACTATCCTAAAAGATTCTTCTACCACCACAAACATCCTGGTTTCTATTACACATACACGTCAATATGCTGCTGCACAGGTCATTTTAGAAGAGGCGTAAGGGAAGGTTTTTTAGACCTTTCCTTATTTTTTTATCAGATAGAAATTTGGTTTTTCCCCTAAATTTTATAGCTAGCCTGCATATTCGAAAAGGTTGTCTCATATATTTGGTAATGCGATAGGGAAGACAAGTTGTTTTTTAGAAATCATCTGGATGTTGGGCTTTGTAGAACCGATTTTTTATAAGCCAGTTTTTCATGAGATGAGGTCTAGCGAAACATCCTTCCTTTTTAACGTTATATGAGGCAAAGGGGTTGAAAAAGTTGAAAAAAAGCTTGGTGTTATTTTTAGTAGGGCTTTTAACAGTACTAGTTCTAGCGGGATGTGGTGAGAAATCTCAGGCTGATGTCGTCCAAGCGTTAGAAAAGAAGATTGAGGAAATGTCTGGATACAAAGCAAAGGGGAAAATGACACTTCAAACTGGGAGTGAACCTCAGGAGTACGAAATAGAAATCTGGCACAAAGGACCAACATACTACCGAGTGAACCTTAAAAATTCACAAAAAGACCAAAGTCAAATGATTTTACGAAATGATGAGGGGGTATTCGTTTTAACTCCAGCATTAAATAAGAGCTTCCGTTTCCAAAGTGATTGGCCTCAAAATAGCAGTCAAGCATATCTCTTCGAATCATTAGTAAGTGACATTTTAAAGGATACAGAAGCTAAGTTTAGTGTAGCAGAAGACAAATATGTTTTTGAGACAAAAACAAACTATCAAAACAATAAAATGCTACCTGCGCAAGAGATAACTTTTAACAAAAAAGATTTAGCACCTTCAATGGTGAAAGTAATGGATACGGATAGAAATCCATTAGTTGTGGTTGAATTTAGTAAATTTGAATTTAATGCATCATTTGATGACAATTCCTTTGATGTAGAGAAAAATATGTCTAGTGCTCAGATTGAAGTACCTACTATGGCAACAGGTGACCGTGAACCTTTTGCTGTAAAATATCCATTAGAACAACCAAATGGAGTTAAGTTATTAGAAGAAACAGAAGTTGAAACTGAGAATGGAAAACGTGTCATCCTGAGCTTCGGTGGAGATAAATCATTTACATTAATACAGGAAACAGCGGAGATTGCGACACCAGCATCTGCATCAGCATCAACATATGTTGAGGGCCATCCTGCTGATTTAGGTTTCACAATTGGTGCGATGTCAGAAACTACATTAACGTGGTCACATGATGGTGTTGATTACATGCTTGCTTCAGAGGATTTAACTGAAGAAGAAATGTTAATGGTTGCTAAATCGGTTCAAGGTCAAACCGCTAAGTGATAGTCATTCGGGTGGACGATCCCACCCGAATTTTTTCTATTTACCTTCCAACCTTTTTTGCAGTCTTCTATCCACCGAAATTAATTTACCCACCAAACTCCTCAAATTATTCTCATCTTTATTTGACATTTCTGTCTCTTAATCGGGATAATCTATAGTAGAAGATTAGATGAGGAAGTGGAGTTATGCAGGTTGGTTTTTATCGTGATACTTGGGTTGAAGTAAAATTAGATGCTATTGAACGTAATGTTGCAAATATGAAAAAGCATATTGGTGACAATGTGGATTTAATTGCCGTAGTAAAAGCAAATGGCTATGGACATGGTGCAAAACAGGTGGCGGAAACAGCTCTTAGTGCAGGTGCATCCATGCTTGCAGTTGCATTTATCGATGAAGGAATCTCTTTAAGAGAACAAGGGATTCAAGCACCTATTTTGGTTTTGGGAGCTATTCGTGCATCTGATATCGGGCTTTGTGAAACGTATCGTTTAATTATTACTTGTTTTTCGGCTGATTGGCTTAAGGAAGCGAGTAATTATTGCCGATCTCTTTCTATAAACCTTCATGTTAAGGTCGATACAGGAATGGGACGTTTAGGTGTAAGGGATGAGAAGGAGTTAAAAGAAATATTTAATTATGTTGACTCTTCAGCATGCTTTCAAATCTCAGGGATTTATACTCATTTTGCGACAGCGGATGAAAATGAACAAACCTATTTTTTAAGTCAATATAAGAGGTTTGAGGAATTGCTATCACATATTCCTCACAAACATTTGCTTGTTCATTGTGCTAATAGTGCAACAGCATTAAAATTTCCCTCTAAAATATATAGTGCGGTAAGACTAGGTATATCAATGTATGGATTATCCCCTTCCTTAGAAATGAAAGATACCCTCCCGTTCAAGCTTGAAGAAGCTTTTTCATTACAAACGAAATTAGTTCATGTGAAAAAGGTTTCAAAGGGAAGTAAGATTAGCTATGGTGCAACATATGAAGCTAAACAAGATGAATGGATTGGAACTCTGCCAATTGGATATGCTGATGGATGGATAAGAAAATTAAAAGATTCTGAGGTGTTAATCGATGGTAAACGAGTATCACTGGTAGGAAGAATCTGTATGGATCAGTGTATGGTAAGGCTCCCTTACGAATTACCCGTTGGGACGAATGTGACATTAATTGGAGTGCAAGGTAGTCAAATGATTTCAATGGATGAAGTTGCTCATCGTTTAGAAACCATTAACTATGAAGTCCCGTGTATGATCACTACTCGTGTTCCTCGCATATTTTTTAAAAATAACAAAAAAGTGGACTTGAGCAACTTGGTTTTAACTAATATGCCCATAGAATCCTAAGTTTTCAAATGTCGCCAGAAAAATGAATAAATAAAAAATACATGACGATAATAGTGAAGGTGAACATATAAAAGCGAACATCACTTAGTTTGTTGTATATAATTAAAAGGATGGACCAAAGCACTTCCACACAAAAAAGCTGTAGAAATGCTTTGCATCTTGTAAAGTAAATGTTATTATTAAATTTGGAATGAATATAATAGGATGGTAAGTTTGGTGGAGGTGTATGTTTGTGTCTGAATCCAGCGCAACAACAGAAATATTAATTCAGTTACCTCAAGCATTAGTATCAGAATTGGATGGACTGGTTAAACAGGAGAACGGAAACAGAAACGAGCTTATTTATCAAGCAACAAAAATGTATATTCGAGAGCGTAAAAAGCGTCAGATTCGTGAATCTATGAGACGTGGATACATGGAAATGGCAAAGATTAATTTAAATATTGCATCTGAAGCATTTTTGGCAGAATCTGAGGCTGACCATACCGTTGAACGCTTAGTAAGCGGGGGTTAATCATTTGATTGTTAAACGTGGCGACGTTTATTTTGCCGATCTTTCCCCTGTTGTAGGTTCTGAGCAAGGTGGCGTGCGTCCAGTATTGATTATCCAAAATGATATTGGGAACCGCTTTAGCCCTACAGTTATTATAGCGGCAATTACGGCCCAAATTCAAAAAGCAAAATTGCCAACTCATGTTGAGATTGATGCGAAGCGTTACGGGTTTGAAAGGGATTCGGTTATCCTACTTGAACAGATTCGAACGATTGATAAACAAAGACTGACAGACAAAATTACTCATCTTGATGATGAAATGATGGATAAAGTTGACGAGGCTTTACAAATAAGTTTAGGACTCATCGATTTTTAATGATTTATTAAATAAAAATAAAATCACGAACGAAAAAGGGATGCCTGTCAAGCATCCTTTTTTGTTTGGTTAGGAAACTATAAGTGCAAAAGGAACTGTGGTTATTAGGCATCCAGCTCCATCAGTCTTACTTAAGCAAGATGTCTAGTTAATCTAAGGTCTAGCGCCAATTAGGAATTGAAGGCAAAGAACGTCTTCTTTCTATTTCGACGGGCCTTGTCGCCGATAGTTGGAGATCTTGCGTTTTTTTCTGGTTATTATATAAGTACTATTTCGTAAAATAGTACCGTATGTATGTAAATAGTTGCTTAAATAAAGGGGATATGATGCGGAGTAAAGGTGTATTCTGTGTATATCTTTTTTTTGTGCAATATTATCTGTATAATTGAGAGTATTGAGAATGACGGTAATTTTTAAGGAGGAATAACAGTAATATGAGTCGAAATTCTAATCCATTCTTGACGTTTATTCAAGAAAATAGAGAAGAACTAGTAGAGAAATGGGAACAAAAAATGAAAACTGTAGATGATCAAAAGCTATCATCCGTTATTTCAGATCAAACATATACAACTATTTGCAATGAATATATTAATATATTAATACAATCTTTTATGAATCCGGAAGAAGAGGCTACAAGCAAGATTCGTGATTTTTCACAGAAGATTGTTCAGTTAGGATGGGCATTACGTTTTCTTACAACCAGTTTAACTGACATGAATAAAATATTGTTTGAAATGATGACAATTAATAGTACTGAAGAAGAGAAAATGAGCTTAGTCTGGGAGTTTGATAAGTGGATTACCCCAGTTAATAATGAAATTCTGCACCAATATGCATCTTCATGGGAGAGAACGGTTTCTCTTCAAAAGATAGCCCTGCAAGAGCTTTCTGCACCTCTAATCCCAGTCTTTGATAACATTACGGTAATGCCCTTAGTAGGGACAATTGATACAGAAAGAGCAAAGCGTATAATGGAGAACCTTCTTCAAGGGGTTGTTAAACATCGGGCTGAGGTTGTTTTAATAGATATTACAGGTGTGCCTGTAGTAGACACAATGGTTGCTCATCACATCATTCAAGCTTCTGAAGCTGTGAGACTTGTAGGAGCAAAATGTTTATTAGTTGGTATTAGACCGGAGATTGCACAGACAATTGTGAATTTGGGAATAGACTTAAGTCAAGTAATCACGAAAAATAGTTTGCAAAAGGGAATAGAATCTGCATTAGAAATGACGAATCGTCAAATCGTATCTTTGGGGGAATAGTCAAATGAATGCTAGAATACCGATTTTAAAATTGTACAACTGTTTGCTTATATCTATTCAGTGGGAATTAGACGATCAAACAGCTCTTCAGTTTCAAGAAGATTTACTTCACAAAATTCACGAAACAGGTGCTAACGGAGTTGTAATTGATCTTACTTCTGTAGATGTTATAGATTCATTTATTGCAAAGGTTTTGGGTGATGTGATAAGCATGTCAAAATTGATGGGTGCAAAAGTTGTTTTAACAGGTATACAACCAGCTGTAGCCATAACATTGATCGAGTTAGGCATCCAGCTTGAGGATGTACAAACGGCTTTGGATTTAGAAAAAGGACTAGAAACATTACAGCGGGAGTTGGGGGAGTAAGCATGGAAAACCAATCCTGTGTTAAAATTGTCACCGAATGGGACATTGTAGCAGCACGCCAACTTGGTCGGAATGTTGCGAAAGAGCTAGGATTCGGTACAGTTGATCAAGCGAGAATCACAACTGCTATTTCCGAATTAGCTCGAAATATATATCTATATGCAGGACAAGGTGAGATGCGAATCGAGCGCATTCAAGACCTTGGTAAAAAGGGTTTGAAAATAATAGCCATTGATAAAGGACCGGGTATTCCTGATATTCGTAGAGTGATGGAAGATGGCTTTTCAACTTCTGGAGGATTAGGTGCAGGGTTACCGGGAGTAAAACGTTTAATGGATGAATTTGATATTTCTTCCTCGGTAGGTGAAGGAACTGATATTCAGGCAGTGAAATGGCTTCGGTAGGAGGGCGTAAATGGATTATCGTGATGTGCTAGAGACAAAATATCGGGAACTACTTAGAAATTATTTAAACGAACAGACAGAAACTGCGCTATATCAAGGGCAGAAATTTAGTAGAAAAACAATAGAGCATCAAATACCACCTGAAGAAATTATTAGTACACATCGAAAGGTATTGCAGCAACTTATTCCGGATATACAAAATGATGTTTTATCCTCATTAGATTTCTTACTTGAGGTTATGATGGGCTATGGACTTGCGTACCAGGAGCATCAAAGCTTACGAGATCAACAATTAGAAATTAGATCTGAAATACAAATTGCTGCAAATGTTCAGCAGACACTGTTAGAGACATCTGTTCCTTGTATTGATTCATTAGACATTGGAGTAATAAGTGTTCCGGCAAAGCGGATGAATGGTGATTATTATCATTTTGTCCATGATGATAAAGGGATAAGCATCGCGGTTGCGGATGTGATTGGAAAAGGTATTCCTGCAGCTTTATGTATGTCGATGATTAAGTACGCAATGGATAGTTTTCCGGAATCGCGTAAAAATCCAAATCAAATCTTAGAGAACTTAAATAGAGTCGTCGAACGAAATGTAGATCCTAGTATGTTTATTACAATGTTCTATGGAATGTATAACACGATTGACCATATTTTTACATATGCTTCTGCAGGACATGAACCAGGATTTTATTACCACTCATCCACTAAAGAGTTTGAAGACCTAGATGTAAAAGGTCTTGTCTTAGGAATAGATCAGAATTACAAATATAAGCAATATCAAAAAAAGGTAGAAGCTGGTGATATGATTGTCCTTTTATCAGACGGGGTAACAGAATCCCGGACAGAAGAAGGGTTTGTAGAAAGGTCTGCTATTACGGATCTGATTCGTCAATATAAAGATTTATCTTCTCAAAAAATGGTGGATAAAATTTACAGGCACTTTGAGAAAATGCAAGACTTTCAGTTAAGAGATGATTTTACATTAATTATTTTGAAAAGAATGGTTTAATAAGATTGTTAACAGGGTATGTAATAACATAAAACTTCTTTTCGAGGTGATAACGGGTGAATGTAAAAATTGATATAAATAAGCTTGGTGATCAAACGATTGTTTCTGTAGCCGGAGAAATTGATGCCTACACGGCACCGAAGTTGAGGGAAGCAATTTTACCATTAGCTGAAGAAACGAAACCGAATTTAACGATTAATTTAAAGAACGTATCCTATATGGATAGTACGGGCCTAGGAGTTTTTGTTGGTTTGTTAAAAAGTGTAAGAAAAAGCGATGGTCAGTTAAACCTGGTGGAGCTGTCAGATCGTTTAGAGCGCTTATTTAGTATAACAGGACTAAGTGACATCATTGATATATCTTCAAAATCAGAGGGTGGGGTACAATGAAGCAATTAGTAGATTATATAGAAATGAAGGTTCCGGCTAAACCAGAGTATGTAGGGATTATCCGTTTAACACTCTCTGGAATTGCTAGTAGAATGGGATATTCATATGATGACATAGAGGATTTAAAAATTGCTACCAGTGAAGCGTGCACAAATGCTGTACAGCATGCCTATAAACACAATGAAGAAGGTGAAGTGGTTGTTGGCTTCGGTCTTTATGATGACCGCCTAGAGGTGATGATTGCTGACAATGGAAAAAGCTTTGACTTTGAACAAACAAAAAACGAACTAGGTCCTTATTCTGCTACAAGCCCTGTCGATCAGCTTCCAGAAGGAGGTTTAGGTCTCTATTTGATGGAAACGCTCATGGATGAAGTCCGTGTACTTGTAAATTCTGGAGTAACGGTCTTTATGATCAAGTATTTAAGCGGGGAGCGAATTGATCATGGCACAACCATCTCAAAGTATGAAACTAACTAAAGAAGAAGTTACCGAGTTTATTCTTGAGTTTCAGAGAAATGAATGCCAAAGAGCTCAATTAGCACTCGTTGAACACTATACGGGGTTAGTTGAGACCTTAGCGAAAAAATACTCTAAAGGAAAAAGTTTCCACGAGGATCTAAGACAGGTTGGAATGATTGGTTTATTAGGAGCGATTAAAAGATACGATCCAACGATTGGAAAGCCGTTTGAAGCGTTCGCGATTCCGACAATCATTGGAGAGATTAAGAGGTTCTTGCGAGATAAAACATGGAGTGTACATGTTCCTCGAAGAATTAAAGAGTTAGGACCTAAAATTAAAGCTGCAGTTGATAAATTAACGAACGAAAACCAACGTTCACCACAAGTACAAGAAATTGCAGAATATTTAGAGGTAACAGAAGAAGAAGTGTTAGAAACAATGGAAATGGGGAAGAGTTATCAAGCCCTTTCTGTCGATCACTCAATAGAGGCAGATTCTGACGGCAGTACCGTCACCATTCTAGATATTGTAGGTTCACAAGATCAAGGGTATGAAAAGGTGAATCAAAAGCTTATGTTACAAAGTGTATTGCATGTTTTATCAGAGAGAGAAAAGGAAATCATTGAGTGTACCTTTATCCTAAATAAAAGTCAAAAGGAAACTGGTGAGCAGCTTGGGATCTCTCAAATGCACGTATCAAGGCTGCAACGGAGAGCCATTCAAAAATTGAGAGAAGCGTTGTCTAAAGACATGCCTCCGGAGTTAAATAGATGATTTTCCAAGAATATAATCAACATGTCCATACACTAGCATTTCAATTACCGAAAGAAGGTAAATCATGTTGTGGTGATAGCTTTTACATAAAAACAACAGAAAACTATATGATTTGCACTGTGGCTGATGGGCTTGGGAGTGGCGAACGAGCAAATGAATCATCCGCTGCAATAAGTGCATTAGTTGAAAAACATTATGATGAAGATGTCGAAGTCTTAATGGATTTATGTAATCACGAACTTAAGGATAAACGTGGGGCAACAGTTTCAATCTTAAAGGTTGATTTTCAAAGTAAGAGGTTTACTTATAGCTCGGTTGGGAATATCCGTTTTATGCTATATGCACCTTCAGGTATCTATATATACCCACTACCTATTCTAGGTTACTTATCGGGGAAACCACAAAAATATAGAACTCAATCTTATTCCTATGAAACTGGTTCAAAGTTTATCATTCATACAGATGGCTTAGTATTCCCAGGAATGAAAGCATTGTTGAATAAAGGGCATTCTGTTGAAGATCTATCACGACAACTTGACGGTTATACAAAAACAAGAAATGATGACTTAACATACATAGTCGGTCAGCTATTTTAATCTATATTAAAAAGCGGGCCGGCTATTATTTTTTATAAATAAGGATAAAGATGGTCAAATTATAAGTCCTATTTTAATAGGAGTATAATGTTTGGTAAAATGTTTACATATGTTTTAATTCTTACATAGAAAAAGGGATGTTTCGTTTGGAGGATTATCAATGATAGAAAAACAAGAGCGTATTATGCAACATATAAGCAAGGAGCTTGAAATCAATTTTAAGCAGGTTGCCAATGTTATTTCATTGCTAGAAGAAGGAAATACAGTACCGTTCATTGCACGGTACAGAAAAGAGCAAACAGGTGCTTTAGATGAAGTGCAAATTAGAGATATATCAGAAAAGTGGACATACACCCAAAACTTAGAGAGTCGTAAAGAAGAAGTTCTGCGATTAATTGATGAACAAGGAAAATTAACGGAGCAACTTGCGGCAGAAATCAATAAATCAATGAAGCTTCAACAGGTTGAAGATCTGTATAGACCTTATAAACAAAAAAGAAGAACAAAGGCAACTGTCGCAAAAGAGAAAGGATTAGAGCCGTTGGCGGAGTGGATTCTTACTCTACCAAGTCAAGGTGACACACAACAAAAAGCACAGGGATTTTTGAATGAAGAAAAAGGTGTGAATTCTGTTGAAGAGGCAATCCAGGGTGCCCAAGATATTATCGCTGAGCAAATTTCTGACCAACCTAAGTATCGGCAGTGGATTCGTGAACTGACGTTTAGAAGAGGACATATCTCTTCTTCTGCCAAGGATGAAGAGAAAGATGAAAAGAATGTATTTGAAATGTATTATGACTATGAAGAACCAATTCAGAAAATTGTGCCGCACCGAGTTTTAGCGTTAAACCGTGGAGAAAAGGAAGAGGTGCTTCGAGTCTCAATCCATCCACCTACTGAACAGATTGTTGAATATCTTAAAAAAGAAGAACTTAAAACAAAACCAACAATTGTTACTGATGTGATGGTAGGTGCAATTGAAGATGCCTATAAAAGACTCATTCAGCCTTCCATAGAGAGGGAGATTAGAAAAGAGCTATCTGAGAAAGCGGAAGACCGAGCCATCCATATTTTTTCAGAAAATCTTAGAAACCTACTATTGCAGCCTCCGTTAAAAGGAAGAATGGTTCTTGGAGTGGACCCTGCATATCGAACTGGATGTAAGTTAGCGGTTGTAGATGAAACAGGAAAAATGCTTCATATTGGTGTGGTTTACCCACATCCACCAGTTAATAAAAAAGAGCAGGCAAAAGCTGCAGTTGTAGATGTGTTGAAAAAGTTCAATATTGAAGTAGTGGCAATTGGTAATGGAACTGCTTCAAGAGAGACTGAGCAGTTTATTGCTGATATTTTAAAGGATCTAAATGGAGACACTTCTTACTTGATTGTAAACGAAGCGGGAGCGAGTGTTTATTCAGCGTCCGATCTTGCTAGAGAAGAATTTCCTGACCTGCAAGTAGAAGAAAGAAGTGCAGTTTCAATTGCAAGAAGGCTTCAAGATCCATTAGCTGAATTGGTGAAAATAGATCCTAAATCTGTTGGTGTAGGGCAATATCAACATGATG
>JAPSLU010000387.1 GCA_031180405.1 Bacillus sp. (in: firmicutes)
GAGGATGATAAAAGATATTTGCAAAAACCTACACCACCTACTATTGGTGACCGAATTGACTTATCTAAAGCTTTAAATAAATATGCAACATAACTTTATCTAAAAAAGGAAGCTAATATGCAAAAAAGTGAAAAAAGCTCAATAACAATATTGTAGGAAAAAAGTGGGGAGTAATATTGTTATTGAGTATAGCCTGTACTTATTGAGAGAAATACTCATTTTCTAAGACAGTAAGTTTACTAAGGGATTGCTTTGACCATTCTGTATTCATTTCTTCTAATTCCCGTTTCATTGAAGTTACAGCATTTTTTAGAGACTGGTAATATTCTGGGATCTCTTCATGAAAAATTTTTACCATTTGTTTTGGGACATTAGTTTGTTCATTAAACGCTAAAGCTCTGCGTTCATGAAAAAACTGTACATCAGCTTGTTTTGGATTGTGTAAATCACCTTGTTGGGGGTGTTTTAAAACGGCTTTTACTTGGACTAAATAGTGCATCGGTCGAATATCGGTAATAAGCCCAATATACTTGCCAGTTTTATAAATTCCTGTCACAACATCTCCGATTTTCTTATCTTCCATATTTCTTCACATCCTTTTGGAAAAAATCCTTATTTTTTATAAAGACAATCTTCTTTTATACTAACATGTAATTCGCAAACTAGGTATTTTCAGGTATTTGTGAACGTTTTGTTTTATCTGCTGTTGTAAACTAGTGAAATACCCAAAATCTTGATATAGTAGGAAAAAAGAGAGGGTGTTTATAACTTGGAACAACTATTCCCTATATTAGGATTATTTTTATATTTTCCCGAAGATAAAACTGAATATATTCCGGCTGCCATTACAATGGTAATTTTTATGATAGCAGCATTTTTGGCTTTTCGCTTTATCTTAAAGCTATCGAAAAAAGAGGAAGATAAAGTGAAAAAATTATTGAAGGAGAGTCATCATACGGATGAAAGGTGAGTGAACTGTTTCTTGCAACCGTTCCCACCAACAAGATGATATATATCTTACAAACGTGAATAAGAAAGAACTTCAGAGTGAAAAATACCCTTTAGCCAAAACTTTAGTTGGAGGGTATTATGAAGCCTAAATCAATCTTGTGTTTAGTTTTGCCTTTTATATTGTCAGGTTGTATGGAAAAAGAGATTACCAAGATGGATGTCGAGATGTTTAATGCTAGCGGTGATTCTTTAGGGACGATTAATGTTTCGGAGCAGCCAGAGGGGGTGCAGCTTAAAGTATTGTTAGAGGGACTCCCAGAAGGTGAACATGGTTTACATATACATGAGAAAGGTAAATGTGAAGCTCCTGATTTTAAAACTGCCGGGAATCATTTAAATCCTGATGATAAACAGCATGGCTTACTTCATCCAGAAGGCTCACATGCGGGTGACTTACCTAATATTATATCAGAAAATGGGAAAGTAGACGCACAATTAATGGCTCCACAATTAACGTTAAAAGCTGACAAGAAAAATTCCTTGCTCCCTGAAGAAGGGACCTCTCTCGTGATTACAGAAGGAAAGGACGATGGAATGACACAGCCAGCAGGTGAATCTGGTCAGAGAATTGCATGTGGGGAGATTACAAAAAAGGAAGCGGATCGCGGAGATAAAAAAGAAGTAAAGCCCGAAGAGGAAGAGTAAGGTTCCAAAAAAAGGTTGACAACTGCCATCCATTAAAGACTGTTGACAAACGCTCGCTTTCTTCGTTACTCACCCACCTTGCTGCGGTGCTCATTACCAACCCGGTAAATCGCTTCTCTCAAGGCTTCGTGCCTCGAAAGGCAAGCGTTAGCAATCAGTCTGAAGGATTAGCAAATTTCACTTTGTCTACACACTGAAAGGTTGCCAACTGTCATCCTTTTTATTTATTCAATTTTATAACATTAATATGAATAACATTTAAAACCGATATAAAGCACTTAGCAAGAATGTTTTTGAAATTCGAATTGGTTATTATTGCTCTCATCGATGTAAAAAGGCAATTGAATAACGGCAACAGTTCCCTTATTGAGCTTACTTGAGTATTTTATTGAACCTCCATGACTCTTTAAGATGCTGTATGTTACTGTAAGACCAAGACCTGTTCCGTTTTCTTTTAGAGAATAATAGGGTTCACCTAATCGCTCAATTTGTTCTTTTGTCATGCCGGTTCCATTATCAACTATTTTCACAAAAATTATCTCATCTTTTATGCCTGCTTTAATATTGACAATCCCATTTATGCTTGGAACAGCCTCTATTGAGTTTTTAATAATATTAACAAATACCTGTTTCAGTTTTGCTCTGTCACCATAAATATACAAATGTTTTTCGATATCACAGTGAAATTTTACTGTTTTAAAATTTGCATATGATGTCATTAGCATCGTTATTTCATTTAGAGTTTCTGTAAGGTTAATTTGTTCTTTTTTTATATGATTTTGACCAGCTATTCCAAGATAGTCAGTAATAATGGATTGTGCTCGATCTAATTCAGTTAAAACGAGGTCCATGTATTCTCTTCTTTGACTATCTGTACTATCTGAAGAGTTACCAATTAACTGAACAAATCCACGAACAACGGTCAAAGGATTTCTTACCTCATGCGCTACACTTGCTGCAAGCTCACTAACAATTGATAACTTCTCGGCTTTAACTAACTCCAATCGTAAAACGGCTGTTGATCGCATATATTCAATAAGATAGATTGACAGAGTTAACATGAGAGTAAGGATGCTTATAGAAACAGCTACAATTGCAAAATCTTGAATATGGATTGAATTAAAATTTAAAACGCTTACAAATAAAAGTGTGACCAAAGAAAATAGTAAGATACTGACACCATAAAATGTAGAATATAAAAATTTTTTCTTAAGAGTGTAAGCATGCCAGCGGTTTCTAATTGATAGAGTAATTATAAAATAGGCAGCAATGCTAATGAGTATGTAAAACCAATTAAAATCATATGGATATAGAAAATAAGCAACTGCTGTGAGAAGTGTAAGCAAGCCAGGAATATAGCCACCATAGACAAAACTAATAAATAATGGAATCATTTGAAGATTGAAGGATGCTCCATCAATAATTTCCATTGGAGAGATTATACATAGGATGGAGGATATCATGCAGCCTACAGTTATTAAAGGCATATTTGTTTTTAATGCATCAAGATTGTTCCTGCTTAACCAAAAGAGATGAAAGATAAATATAGGTAAAATAACAAAAGTAAGTTGTAATATAATGTCTTTTACGAGATCCATTATTTAGTCACCTTTGATAGAAGTAAATTTTCCTAATTATACCATTGAATAGAGCTTATTTGTTAAAATTATTAATAAATTTTTTTAAGGCTCTTTACTATTTGAACGTATAAAAGGTACGATTCTAAGAAGAAAAGATGCCACTAGACTTCATATAGTGCTGTTTCCTTCCAAGTTATTAACAACAAAGTTTACGAAAATAGCCTTATTAAAAATTTAGTT
>JAPSLU010000046.1 GCA_031180405.1 Bacillus sp. (in: firmicutes)
CAACTTATGACATCCATTTATAACAATAAAAAGGACATTCAAATTGTTAATGTTAAAAACAACGGAACCATTTCTTGTTTACCAGATGATGTGTCTATTGAGGTGTGTTGTGTCATAGATTCAGAGGGTGCCACACCATTACAAATAAAAACAACCATACCTCCCCATATCCGCGGTATATTACAACTTGTAAAAGCTTATGAAGAGCTTACGGTAGAAGCAGCTGTGCATGGTAACTATCAAGCAGGATTGCAAGCGTTAACGATTCACCCCCTTGTTGGCTCTGCAGAATCAGCGAAAAGAATTTTTGAGGAGATCGTCAATGAAAATAAAGAATATCTCCCCCAATTTACTAAGTAAATATACTAATAGAATGGAGGTATAAAATGGTAGACAAATCTATATCAAAAGGTAACCCCACTCTTAGTCATTGTGCTTTTACTTTTGATGACGGACCAGGCAAACATCCATTAGAAACATGGCTGGAAGCTCTCGAACAATTCTCCGTATCAGGAACATTCTTTTTCACTGGTGAATGGATCGACAAACACCCAGAGAAAGCTAGAATGTTGATCTCACGCGGCCATGAGCTTGCATCACATTCTTATCATCACCGGCGAATGTCAGAACTATCAAAACAAGTATTTATTGAGGAATTAAAGGAAACAGAGTTGGCTTATCAAGAAGCAACGGGTAGGGCATGTCCAAATTTTTTTAGGTTTCCATATTTGAATTTTAATGAGGAAAACCTAAGTTGGCTTTCAGAATGGGGATATCATAGTATTATGGGGAATGACACAGGCGATTGGGCAGGTCTTCATGCTCAAAAAATAATCGATAATAGTCGAGTGTTTCTTTATAACGGTTCGATCCTCGTTCTTCATAGCAATGACATTACAAAAGAAACTCCAGCAGCACTTAAACAGCTTATACGCAGTGCCGTAAATTGGGACTTAAGGCCTGTGAAAATTTCAGATTTATTAGAAGGATTGGGCATTTCACCTGAGTATAGATCTTGGAAAGTTTCAATTGAAGTTCCTGTTTCAGACCGTTTTCCACCACTCGAATGGACAAACATAGCCAGCTCAGAAGATATACAAAAACTAGCTGCTGAGACATTAGAATGGGGATTAGACAAAATACCTTCAGGTTATGGAGCCGAAAGTCAATGGAAACGGTACCTTTCAGGGCGAATAAAAGATCATGAAACAGTTGAGAATCGAAATTTGTTTACGGGCCTAATGAACGCAGACGAGTTTTGGGGGTATGCCCGGTTTGGAGTCAATAGAGAGGAATTAATCTTGTTAGATTTTGGATTTAGGGAAGAACAAGCCAACACGTTGGTTGATTTATTACGTTGGGCAGCACAAATAGCAAAACAATCAGGGTGTTCTCGAATTATTTCCAGACAAGACATGCGCAGAATCCATAAAATGTGTCAGCAAATGGGATGGTCATCTATGATTGAATTTGATGGAATTTTGAGGTCACCGGTACTTGCTGTGGAAGAAGGTTTAATAGATGTGAGGAAATAGTTGATTAACAAACAGGTGCTAAGGGGATGCACTTTTAGTTAAACAACTTATAAATTAAATTGTATTTTAAAGCATTCTTTGTAATGAGGGATGCTTTTTATCTTGTCGGAATTTAAAGGGTATGTATATAACCAATAAAAATATGAGTTAAAACATTAATGATATAACGTAAAGTAATAAAATTTGCACGAAAATCATTTTCGCTATGAAGCTAAATAAGACTTGCTAAATTATAAGAGCACGTAAACAACTCGTTCATGGGTGGGGAGCAGGCCCAATCATGTTTGTTTCCTGTTGTTATTTTCTCCTCTTTGGCTTTTACACTTCATTCCACTTCAGTTTTTGCCACGGTAAATTAGCAGCCTTCTGATCTTTTCAAGTGTACCTCTAATAATAATAATTTCTTTTAATTCAATAAAGATTTATTGATAATCGATAAACCTGATGCTATAATCAAATTGAAATTAATTAAAAGAGGTGCATATTATGAAAATAGGAACTACTTTATTTTTAAAAATAGCTGTTTTTTTAATGGGACTTCCAGTTCTTGCTTTGGGTATATTTGGTTTGCCTTGGTTAGGTAATAATCCAGTAAATCCCGATTATGCCCATATACTATATCCAGTTGTAATTGGAATGTATGTATCAGTGATACCATTTTTCGTGGCTTTGTATCATGCTTTTAAACTCTTAAGCTATATTGACAAGAACCAGGCTTTCTCTGAATTGTCTGTTAAATCTCTAAAAAACATCAAATTCTGTGCAATAACAATCAGTGGTTTGTATATGATAATTTTGCCTTTTGTTTATCTCGTAGCAGAGCTAGACGATGCACCAGGTCTCATTATAATTGGAATGGTTCCTGCTTTTGCTTCAATGGTAATTGCAGTATTCGCCGCTGTTCTCCAAAGGCTTTTACAAGAAGCGATTAATATAAAATCTGAAAATGATTTAACGGTCTGAGGTGAAAAACAATGGCGATTATTATTAATATTGATGTGATGTTAGCGAAACGCAAAATGAGTGTAACAGAACTTTCGGAAAAGGTTGGAATAACTATGGCGAACCTTTCCATTTTGAAAAATGGAAAGGCAAAAGCAATCAGACTTTCAACTTTAGATGCAATTTGTAAGGCTTTAGAATGTCAGCCTGGAGACATTTTAGAATACAAAAGTGATGAACACATTCAAAAATAATAGTCAGTATGAAAGTCAAAAAGCCGGTCATAAAAACCGGCTTTTTTCTTTGATAAAAGAGCACCCTATTATTTAACTATGAGATTTAATAAAGCCTTATTGGAGAAGCTCGGGAAAAAACTAATTAAACAGGACACCCAGATTTCTTTTTCTAAAAACCATTAGTTTGAAAGCTTCTGAAATAATGTCGAAGAGTCAGAGACAGCAATGCCATTACGTTCCATTTTAAGGAGAGATTGTACTCTCTTTTTATCACTTGCACTTGCTACGGCATCTTCTACGACTGTTACAGAAAATTGTTTACAAATTGCATCATTAACGGTTGCCTTTACACTGGTTGCTGTTTTCGGTTAAAAAGGACAAAAGCTCTAAATTACTTAACGCATTTGCCGTATTTTTAGAAAAGTAAAGCTCATTTACGATTATTATTAATCGCTCATCTAACTTTGCACCGAGACTTCCTTTAATGGCAGAATTTCTTCTTAGCCAATTGGAAATAAATTGCTTGGGCTCAAACTCATTTCCAATATAAATAACTGGAATATCCAATTGATCAGCTTTCATAATGATAGAATTAATGCATGTTATCAAAGGGTCAATTTGGTGCTTTGCAACGGGCATGAGGGCGTTATCACTTAAAAAATCATTTTGAATATCGAGCACAAGTAGAGCTTTATTCATGAAAGGAGCTCCTTTCACTTTTAAATATTTGAGAGTGATCACTCAAGAAAATTTACTATATATACGTTAATAAAAAGTGATAGGTTTCATCTAAGAAATTGTCTTGTCTTGTCTTGTGGTGAACTTTAGAACAAACTTTAGATGGTGACACTGCACATGAGTCATAAAGGAACGTATGTTTGATTTTGTGATTCGTTTATGTTAAAATTTGGTTGTAATAACATATCGTTTCAAGGAGTGATCGCATGGCATTAAATCCATATTTAATTTTTGACGGAAATACTCGCGAGGTTGTCCTTTATTATGCAGAAATATTCGGACTTGAGGAACCACACTTCATGACTTTCGGCTCGATGCAGTCCGAACAGCTTCCCCCAGGATCAGAGAATTTGATCATGCACACATTCCTAGAGATTGCTGGAACCAAATTGATGTTCTCCGACAATTTCCCAGGTGCCCCATATCAAGTAGGAAACAATATTACACTGGCATATGTAAGTAGTAATGAGTCTGCTATTAGAGATGCATTTCAGAAGTTGAAGGATGGCGGTTCTGTTCAGATGGAGTTGCAGGAGACACCATGGAGTAAATGTTACGGTAGTTTGACTGATAAGTACAATATCCAATGGCAATTTAGTCATGAAGCTTGATTTATCATTATATTGAGTGGACACTGTCACCTGTTTGAAAGAAGAATACTAACTGGGTCGTTGATCAAGAAGATTTAACGCAGAGGATTTTATTGCTTAGATTAAGTAATATTGCTAGCCCCTCAGACTGATTACTAACGATTGTCTTTTGGGGCACGAAGCAGTAAGAGGAGCTGTGTTCCCAGGTGGTAATTAAGTACCAACTAGAAATTTTTTAAAATAATGTCGAAGAGCCAGAGACAGTAATGCTATAAAGTTCCATTTTAAGGATAGACTGTATTCTTTCTTTAGTAGCTTTAGTTATTGTCATGTGCTGCATAAAGATACAATACTTTTTTATGTTTTTATTTTGTGGAAGGTTTCACTAATTAATTTCGTTTTATAAGAGTGCAATAGGTTGAAGTGAGCCATCATTATTGAAAAAAGGAGTTCAACTAGAATCTCCTATTCAACGATTATAAAGCAGTTTTTAACACCTTTACATCAACTGAAACCTCCAAATGCTGGCTGCCAATCCCTTGGTAAACACCTTTTACTGGAACAATATCACTATAGTTGCGGCCATGGCCAATTTTCACATATCGCCAATTTATTTTTCCATTATTCGTTGGGTCAAAGCCAATCCAGCCAAGAATGGGAATATATGCCTCGATCCATGCATGTGATGCGTGTTGAATTTCAGTTTGCTCATCGTTTAAATCAGCGATAAATTGATAGCCACTGACATATCTCGATGGAATACTATAAATGCGACAAATGGCAATCATTAAATGGGCGTAATCCTGGCAAACTCCACGTTTTAGTCGCAAGGTTTCTTCTACAGTTGTATGAACATGTGAGGCAGTCGAATCATAGGTGAGGTTTGAAAAAAGTAAAGAAGAAATATACTCTAATAACTGGTAAACACCATTCATTTCATTTAGCTGAATATGAGTTGAGCAGAATCTGCGCAATTCAGGTGTCGTTCTTGTGTAGTCTGTCTCCATTAAATATTCAGCGTATTGGTTTTGAATAGAATCACTCATTAAGATTTCAAGCTCACTTTCAAACGGTAAATGCTGCTTTAGCTCATCAGGTTGATCAGATGTTTCAACGATAGAACGTGATTCAATCAAAAGCTCTTGGTGAGAAGAAGCAATCGAAAAATGATGAACCTTGTTACCAAAATAGTCCTGATAGGAACAAAGCTGGACGTTGGGTTTAATAAGTATTGTATGTTCATGACATACTTGATCATCATTGGTTCTAGGAGTAAGTCGAATTTCATTCATACTATCTATCACTGGTTGTTCATATGTGTATTTTGTAAGATGACTAATTTGTAATTTCACGCTCCAACAAACTCCTCCTGGAAAAATGTTTTTGATATTGTAGATCCAAGCTGATGACATGAATTCATCATCTGATTTAGCAGTTCTAAGCCATTGTTTTCTCCTCGAACGCCATCTAGTATTTCTTTAATTTGTACGGTTAATGTTAGTGCTTGGTCCGATAAAATGGCAAAGTTATAATCTTTTTGTTTAATGGCTTGTAAGCTTGATTCAAGTCCGTTTAAAGAATAATGAACTGAACGTGGAAAGGTAGGGTGAAGCATCATATATTCAACTACTTTTTCAAAAGAAACATTGTTCGCATAAGATTTTCTAAAACCCTCGTATCCGCCAACAGATTTTAATAAAACAATCATTCGATTATAATCGCATTTATTTTGAAGAAGATATCCATCTTCCATAAAATTCATATAAATTGCTTGTAGAATACGAAGGATATTTTCAGCCCGTTCTAAATATTTTCCAGCTTGGATAAAATGCCACTCTTGATCACGGACCATGCTGGAGTCTGCCGTACCATTATATGTAGCGATCCATTCTCTAACTTTTTGATAGAAAAGATAAGGAGATTGTTCCATAGCTGATTCAATGGTTTGCTCTTTTAACCACAGAAAAAAAGAATTTGAAAGATCCCATAATTCATCAGGAAGCAATTGCCTTAAAGCACGCATATTTGTTCTCGTTTGGTGTACACACGAAAAAATAGAATTAGGATTAGACGAATCAAAGGTTAAAAATTGTAAAACTGTCTGTTCATTTATAACGTTATATTTTTGATGGAAATTTTCTACAATACCAATTTCTGAAATAAGTCGCTCCCATAAATAATCTTGCTCATGTTCATTTCTTTTTAACTCATGACGCATATGATAATTTACATCAATTAATCTCGTATGGTTCTCTACTCTTTCAAAGTAACGTCCAACCCAAAATAATAATTCTGCACAACGGTTCATCATTTTAGTTTTCACCTCTTAGATATATTTTAACTATTACCCATTAAATATTGACTACAACACCCATGTATCTTTTGTGCCTCCACCTTGTGAAGAATTAACAACTAAGGAACCCTCTTTTAGAGCAACTCTTGTTAAGCCACCAGGTGCAAGTTTGATATCTTTGCCTAGCAAGACAAATGCCCGTAAATCAATATGGCGCGGTGCAACATCACCTTGCCTTGTTAAAGTAGGTGCACAAGAAAGCTTTATGGTTGGTTGTGCGATATAACGATCAGGCTGATCAATGATTTTTTGGGTAAAGACAGAAAGCTCTTCATCTGTAGCAGAAGGTCCAATTAACATTCCATATCCGCCAGAAAGGGCTCTTTCTTTTACAACCAACTTTGATAGATTTGCAAGAACATATTCTCTATCTTCCTCTCGTGAAAGAATGTAAGTAGGGACGTTGTTAATAATTGGTTCTTCGTTTAAGTAGTAACGAATCATATCAGGCACATAGGCGTAAATCGCTTTATCATCTGCCATTCCAGTTCCCGGTGCATTTGCAAGCGCAACGTGACCAGCACGGTAGGCATTCATTAAGCCAGGTACCCCCAGTAATGACTCGGGACGAAAAGCAAGTGGATCAAGAAAATCATCATCAATTCTTCGATAGATGACATCGACTTGGCGTAAGCCCAGGATACTTTTTAAATAGACTTTTTGGTCAATAACTGTTAAATCTCTTCCTTCTACAAGCTCAATGCCCATTTCCTGCGCAAGAAAGGTATGATCATAATAAGCAGCGTTATGAACACCAGGAGTAAGAAGTACAACAAGTGGATCCTTCTTATTAGTAGGAGACAAGCTGCGAAGACTACCAAGGAATTCATTCAATCCTTCATTAATATCTCGTACCTGATATTCAAAAAAGAGTTCAGGGAATAAATGCATCATAAGAGAACGGTTTTTATACACATAGGATAATCCAGAAGGGTTTCGTAAATTATCTTCAAGCACGTAATACTCTCCATGTTCGCCACGAATTAAATCAATTCCAGAAAGAGGGATGTAGTTATCGTTTGGAATATTCATCCCGACCATTTCAGGAACAAAATAAGGGTTTGTAATGACCAATTTACGGGGAATAATCCCGTCCTTCATTATAAGTTGTTCATGATAAACATCCTTGATAAATAGATTTAATGCTTTTACTCTTTGCTTTAATCCGCGCTCAAGGGTTTGCCATTCTCCTGGAGGGATAATTCTTGGAATCATATCAAAGGGAATCGTTCTTTCGGTATGTAACTCCTCTTGATTCCCACTATACAAAGTAAATGTTACACCCTGTTTCATCATTTGAGATTGCATCGAAAGATTTCGATTTAACAAATCAAAAGGTTCCATTGTGGAAAATTGCTTGTATAGCCTTTGATAAGAATCCCTCACATGACCTTGAGAATCAAACATTTCATCGAAAAACGAATATCTCTTATACCCAGAAAATACTTGTTGTTTTTTCTTCACTGTCAGCACCGTCACTTTTTTATTTTTCACGATTGGTTTGCTCCTCCAAATCTTCATCTGCTGTCACTCACCTTGATTCATGTTATTTTTAGTTACATACAAAATGATAACGCAAGTATAGAACACTCAAACTTATTCTGTATGTCGAAAACGCACCTGATATTGTGACAAATTTGTGACAGAATTTTGATAACCTCTCATTTTTTGGAAAATACAAACGGGATTCCAATATGTTTGTTATAAATTCTGACATACAAATAGGTGAAATAAATATTAAACTCTATAATTTTATTAAAGAAGTAAATTGAATAAATCATTTGTTGTTAAGTAATATTTTTGAACAGATTTTACATAGAAAAAGAGATGAAAATTGAAGCATCAGTGAGAGAGTGATTGCTCCAAATCTCAGCTTTAACCTCACTCAACAGAGTCTAAGAGTTTAAACATAATCACTATGTATCTTTAGCAACAATGTTTTACGAAAACAACCTATGTAAAAAGGAGAATGGAGGATCCTGTGAGATTCACAATTAGCAATAAATTAATTGTTGGGTTTTTATTTGTTACTTTAATGTTTGGAATCACTTTTGGAGTTTTTTATTACTACATGAACAAAGTGAATAACTCGTATTCTCATTTAATCCATGTACGCTTTACTATTTTAAACAATGTAAAAGAGATTGAAGTACTAGCAACTCAACAAACAAATAGTTTAAGAGGATATTTATTAACGGAAAATGAGGAATTTGAAGCAGAGCTTCAAGATGCGAACACAAATTTAAATTTGTTAATAAATGAAACAAGTGCGCTTGTCACACAGGTTGAAAGTAAAGAAGTAGTGGATGAACTAAGGCTCCTAAATAAAGAATTTACGAGAAAATATGAAGAGCTATTTTCAATTGTAGAAGAAACCTCAGATCAAGACGAAGCAATGTCTTTTTTTAAATCAGAAGTGTTACCTATTGGTATTAAGTTTGCTCCCTTAACAAAGTACCTTACAGACCGTAACCAACAATTAATGGATGAAGCGAGCACAAATAATACGGTCCTCGTTGATCAAATTAATAAAATAACACTAGGAATTAGTGTCATTGTCTTTATTATTAATTTATTAATCGGCTTTCTTTTATCCAGAAAAATTACGGGTAACTTAACGACAATCACTAATGTTATTACATCATTAACATCGGAATCAAATACCAGAAATGATATTCGTCTTCTTGAAGTGAAATCAAAGGATGAAATTGGCGATATCGCAACAGCATTTAATAAAATGACAAAAACCCTACAAGAAAAAAGCTGGCTAGAAACAAGCTTGACAGAAGTGGCTACAATGTATCAAGGAATACATGATCTCGATACATTAGCAGAACTATTTATATCAAAAATTACACCAATGGTTGGGGCCTCTTATGGGATCTTTTATATAAGAAAAGGAAACACCTTTCAACCTATTGCAGGCTATGCACATCAAGGTCCAGAAGTCTTTGATATAAGCTTTTGTGAAGGAGAGGGGATTGTCGGACAAGCAGGGAAAGAAAAAAGAATGATTGAAGTAACAGATGTTGCTAATGACTATAAGATTTCTTCGGGAATAGGCCAAACACCACCAAAAACGATCATCGTTGTACCAGCTGAGTTTGAAGGAAAGGTCACAGCTATTATTGAGCTGGCCTCTTTTAAACCATTTTCCAATGCAGAAAAAGCCTTGTTAAAGCAAGCTGCTAACCATATCGGGATAACAGTTAATAGTGTGTCAGGTCGAATGAAAATTGAACATCTGTTAAAGGAATCAAAAGCTTTAACAGAAGAACTACAAAGTCAATCAGAAGAATTGCAGCTTCAGCATGAGGAGTTGCTAAGTATGAATGAAAAGCTTGGAGAGCAATACAAAACGTCCGAACAAAAAACTAAGGATTTAAACAAAACGAAACTTGAATTAGAAGAGAAGGCTAAACAATTAGAATTAAATTCAACCTACAAATCAGAGTTTTTAGCGAACATGTCACATGAATTACGTTCACCATTAAATAGCTTACTTATTCTTGCTCATTTGTTAGCAGAAAATGAACAGAGAAATTTGACTGATCAACAACTAACATTTGTTGAAACGATATATAAATCAGGTAACGATTTATTACATTTAATCAATGAAATTTTGGACTTATCAAAAATAGAATCTGGAAAAATTGATATCAGCTTAGAAAATGTAAAAATAAAGGATCTTGCCCACTATGCAAAACAACAATTTGAACAAGTAGCAAAACAAAAAGGGCTAATTTTTTCTGTGAAATTGGATCGTTCTCTACCAGAGAAAATCAAAACGGATTCCCAACGGTTACAACAAGTCATTCATAACCTTTTATCAAATGCAATGAAGTTTACGGAAAAGGGAGAAGTAACGCTTCATATCTTTAATTCTCCTTATAAGCAAAGTGATGAGCATAAAACCTTGGCTTTCAAAATAAAGGATACAGGGATAGGAATTCCACCTAATAAGCAGAACTTAATCTTCCAAGCTTTCCAGCAAGTTGATGGTACAACAAGTCGCAAGTATGGTGGTACTGGACTAGGACTAACGATTAGCCAAGAAATTGCACAATTATTAGGTGGTGAAATCAAGGTTGAAAGCGAACTGGGTGAAGGGAGCACTTTTACTTTCTTTCTCCCAATCTATAACGAAGGAAGGATATACACAGACAGGAAAGTTAAAGATGAAGCAGCAACAACAATTGAAGTAGAAGGTTGTGAGAAACTAGAGCAATCAATAGAGGTGGATCATTTATTAAAAGACAAAAAGGTATTAATTGTAGATGATGACATGCGAAATATCTTTGCTCTCACAACGGCTCTAGAAAAACAAAATATGAATGTCTTTTTCGCGGAAAATGGAAAAAGTGCTCTCTCGGTTTTAAAGGGGAATTTAGATATCGATATTATACTTATGGATATTATGATGCCAGAAATGAACGGGTATGATACCATTCGTTCCATTCGAGAAATGGAAGACGTTTATTCTACCCCTATTATTGCTATGACGGCGAAAGCTATGAAAAACGATAAAGAAAAATGTCTTGAGGTTGGGGCTTCTGATTACATTAGTAAACCAATCTTTCTTGATCAGCTCTTTTCTCTTATGAAAGTGTGGTTGTATAAATAGATGAATAACAAGTATGAAAAGGTGATGAATTTTACACAAGCACTTCCTGAGCTTGAAAAAGTTGAAATTGATCTTTTACTAGAAGGTATTTACCGTTATTATGGTCATGATTTTCGAAATTACGTCCTTACATCTTTAAGACGCCGAATTTGGCACCGAATTTATTCAGAAAATTTAACGTCCATTTCCGCCCTGCAAGAAAAAGTTTTACACGATGAGAATGCGATGAACCGTTTAATGGAGGATTTCTTAATTCCTGTTACTGAGATGTTCCGTGATCCTAGCTTTTATTTAGCATTTCGCAATAAGATTGTTCCTTTATTAAAAGATTTTTCTGAGATCAGGATATGGCATGCTGGATGTTCGACAGGGGAAGAAGTATACTCAATGGCAATTTTATTATATGAAGCAGGATTGCATCATCGCGTTATCATTTATGCAACAGATATAAATGAAACTTCATTAGAATCAGCAAAATTGGGGAATTTTCCTTTGGAAAAAATGCAAAGGTATACGAAAAACTACTTGCATTCAGGTGGAAGTAGAGAATTTAGTGAATATTACACCGTAAAAGAACAGCGAGCGGTCTTTCACCCTTTTTTAAGAGAAAACATTGTCTTTGCTCAACATAATTTAGCTGTAGATCATTCTTTTAATGAGTTCCATGTGATCATATGCAGAAATGTTATGATTTACTTTAATAAAAAACTACAAAATCGAGTGTATGAATTATTTTTTAATAGTCTTGTAGAATCTGGGATTTTAGGATTAGGAAAAAAGGAAGATCTTGCATTTACAATCAAAAGTGCATGTTATGAGGAGATGGATACGAATGAAAAACTTTACAGAAAAGTGGAGTCATTTGAATCATAAAGTAAATATCTTATTAGTTGATGACCGACCTGAAAATTTACTTGCACTTGAGAGTGTATTACGTTCACCTATGTACAATTTAATTAGTGTGGACTCTGGAGAAGAGGCATTAAAGCAGGTGTTAACTGAAAATATTGCTGTTATTTTACTAGATGTTCAAATGCCAGGTATTGACGGATTTGAAACTGCAAAAATGATAAAATCTAGGGAAAAATCAAAACAAATTCCTATTATTTTCATTACAGCCATTAGCCAAGCAATTGAGCATGTAAAAGAAGGGTATGAAGCAGGTGCAATTGACTACATATTCAAACCCTTTCATCCAGAAACGTTAAGATTGAAGGTCGACGCATTTGTAAAGCTAAATCAATATCAGGAGCAAATTAAGCTACAAAATGAAGTTCTTAGAGTAGCGGGTGAAACGCTAGCGGATACATTAATTACAATTGACGACAACGGCACCATGATGACAGCAAACTCGACTGTTTATCAGATGTTCGGTTATAGGGATGATGAGATACTTGGCAAAAAAATAGAACTTCTCATACCAGAGTTACAAGCGGTAGAAAACAGGTCAAATGCCAAAATTGAAACAACGGTATGTCGAAAAAACAATACTGAATTCCCTGCAGATGTACAAATAGGAGAAGCCGTTATTGATGGAAATCGAATTTTTGTTTGTTCAATCCGAGATATAACCGAACGAAAAATAATTGAGGATGAGCGGTTTCGAAAAGTATTTGAAGCAACTCCATGCTTAATCTCTCTTCAGTCCATGAAAGACTGGCGTTATATGAATGTAAACAAAACGTGGTTAACCTATTCTGGGTACCAGGACTATGAGGAAGTAATTGGTCAGCATGTTGATTCCTTGCAATATATTTTACAACTACATGATATTGGTGAATCAGTTCTTGAACTCTTTGATTTAGAACACCCCGTTCAAAATACTAGAATTCAATATTTAAACAAAACAGGTGACCTAAGAGAAGGGATTTTGTCTACTGAAATCCTTAAACTTCATGGGGAAGAGTGTTTGTTAACCGTAATTACTGACGTAACAGAACGCGTTTTAGTAGAAAAAGAAATGGCAAAGCTCGACCGGTTAAATGTTGTTGGAGAAATGGCGTCAGGTATTGTGCACGAAGTTAGAAATCCGATGACGACAATCCGAGGCTTTCTTCAAATGTCAAAAGAAATTCCATCAACAGAATTCATTGATATTATGATAGAAGAGTTAGATCGAGCTCATAACATAATTACTGAATTCCTATCTGTTTCAAAGACATCTAATGTAAAACGACAATGGAAAAATGTTAATGAAGTCATTCAAACCTTATTTCCACTTATTAAGGCAAAAGCCATGTATTCGGATCACCATGTAAAGCTTGATCTAAACTCTTGTCCACCAATAAAAATGGAAGAAAAAGAGATTAGACAATTAATTTTAAATATATCGATTAATGGACTTGAAGCGATGACCTCTTCAAAAGGAACATTAACAATTCAAACCTATTACGAAAATGATTGGGTCGTTATGGCTTTCCAAGATCAAGGATGTGGAATAAAGAAAGAAATAATCGATAAAATTGGAACTCCTTTTATTAGTACGAAGAAAAACGGTACAGGACTTGGACTTTCTATATGCCAAAAGGTGGTTGATGACCATAATGGGATAATGAATATTGAGACAGGTGATAGTGGAACAACATTTCATGTGCGCTTGCCTGTAAATGCAAATTTATTAAAAATTGATCAGTAAATTAATTAATTTAAAACAAACGGACAATTTTGCATTCATTTTTTATACTTATCTTTATGCTATCTCTCAAAAAATGCCTGTTACAATGAACGGACTTATTTCTATTTAATAATCATATCCTTTATAAAGGTTTATATCGTACAACACCAATATTAATATACATTTTGGGCTTTAGTATGTAAAAAAACAATCCCCACAATGTAGGGGATTTCAAGCTGTAAGCAAACTCTTTAAAAAGTGTTTGCTTACAGCGTTTTTATTTTATCTTGTATTAAAAAATCTTTAGGTATGGTTTCAAAGCAGATGTAACTCTTTTACTTTCGAGGAAAAATTAAGAACGTAGATTTTAATATTCACACCTATTTGAACAGATATTCTATCGAATCTTAAAGAAGCAGACACAGAATACAAAGGATTTGTTGAGATTTAGAGGAAGGTTATAAATGGGAATTTTCATGAAAGTCAAATGCTAATTCCATTGTTGAAGATGTTTGGAGGCAGTCGGCAAACCAAATGCGATTGCTCCAAATTGCTTTCAGAACTTAAAAGGGGTTCGGAATGCTTTACATTTCGAACCCTTTTTTTCGACAGTTTGGAAATGGGGGATTCTTTACTATCTATAAGCGTCATCACACGTAGTAGCCTTTGGCTCATAATAACAATGTTGTTTATATTGTCCTGAAATTGGTTGATCGTACCATGTAGGTGGACATGCAGCATACGGATTAAAATACCATAGAGAATACTTGGAAGGGTGTTCTCGCCAATAGTCTAAGGTTTGTTTGGCCAACCTTTTTTCTACACTTCTTGCTCTGTTATAAAAAACATTACCTTTTTGTACTGCTTCAAAAGAATAATTTCCTCCTTGGACTTGGTAAATCACTTGCGGTATTGTTCTTACGTCTTTAAAGTCTAAACAATTAACTTTTGCTCGATTGACAATAACGTTCCCAACCATAAGCATCCCTTGTTTCCCTTCTCCTTCTGCTTCTGCCCTCATCATCCTTGCCATTAAAGCGACGTCACTGTCCGTATATTTTACTCTTACCATTTTTCATCACCTCTTAAAGAATTGTATGAAAAAAGCTTACAAAAATGTAGGTTTTGGATAATTAATTTCTGATTGGCACTCACTTCTTTTTAGAACAAAAGCTCAAAGTGCCTTGGTTAGCCTCAGGCAATAAAGTTTAGAATAGGAGGCGAAGGCGTCTTTGCCTTCTGATAAATTAGCAAGATAGGCATCATACTTTTTTACAAAAAGTATGACTGGAGATCTGGATATAGTGCTCTTATTCACAGCTCAAGAATTTCACAAATTCTTATTAAGAACTATAAAGGTTACAATTCGAAAGAAATTGTCGCTTTTTCTATTAACTTCCTTTTAGGAAATAATATGTATTTTTAGGGAAGAAATGGGGGAGTTTAACTGTAATAAATAATGATTATGTGTAGTCCTTTAAAAGTAGGGTTGATAATGGAAAGAATCAGTAAATACCAACTTATAGCTATTATTATCTTGCATGAGATTGGAAGTGCCTCATTATTTTATCTTGGTGGCAAGGCAAAACAGGATTCTTGGATCGCTATCTTAATCGCAATGGTTGCTGGGTTGTTCTTGTTGTTTTTTTTAACTCTTAATATTCATTTAAAAGAGCCGAAGAAAAATCTAATTGAACTCGTTACTACCTATTTCGGAAAGTATTTTGGTGGAGTCATTGCAATTGTTTATATTATTTTTTTTAGTTATTCTTCCGTACGGAACGTAAGAGAATTTGGAGAAATTGTATTACTTACTCTTTTACCTGATACTCCAATATCCGTTGTAATGCTCGTTTTGGTCATCATATCTACATATGCGGTATATATGGGTGTAGAAGTTATTTTTCGAATTGGAGAATTTATTCTCCCTTTTTTTATATTTATTTATTTCGTTATTTTCGTTTTATTTTTCAGTTCAGACATTTTGAATTTTGAATACATGTTACCTGTCCTAGAAAATGGAATAATGATTGTCATAAAAGAAAGTATACCAAGGATTTTATCTTTTCCGTTTAGTGAAATGTTTTTGTTTTTAATGTACTTTAAATATTTCGAGGATAAGAAAAGTATCAAAAAAATAACGGTTTTAACTTATTTATTTTCGGGACTTTTTATTGTTTGGATGAACATCATGATCTTAGCGGCGCTAGGTCCTTTATCTACAATGAATATCATTCCGTTGTTATCTAGTATTCGACTAATAGAAATTGGTGGAATTATCGAGAGAATGGACCCACTTTTTGTTTTAGTTCTTTTTATAAGTGTATTCATAAAACAAACAGCCTATTATTTAGCTGCTGTTCTTGCCCTTTCTCAGTTAGTTAAAAAAGAATATAGGAAAATGATCTTACCTATAGGAGCTTTTATTTTTTTTGGATCGTTTCTAGAAAGAAACTTTACCCAACAAATTTGGATTGGAACAGAAATCATGACGGTTTACATTATGCCTGTTGTTTATATCCTACTCCCAATTTTACTATTGATGTTAATTTATGTGAGAGGTTATTTCAATAAAAGACTATCTAAACGTTGATTTCATGTATTTAGATACATTCAAATCATCTCCATTTTCAAGATGTACCACTTTTTAAGGAGGTGTTTTCTCTGTCAAAATTAATGAAATTTTTAAAACAAAAGCAACCAAAAAAGAATGGGACAAACAAACATCTTCCATTTGATTCTTCGAAACATAATGAGCCTATCTCAGAGGATCTAACAGAGAATATCGATAAATTAATGGATATTACCGGAAATGCCGCTGACCTAATTATTAGAGGGCTTGAGTCTTCATTTTTGGATGGAGTCAGCATGGCGATCGTATATATAAGTGGTCTAGCTAATAATGACACAATCGATAATGCCATCATGAATTCGTTACTAGATAAAAAGGATTTGAATACGACTGAGTCTTTATTATTTAAAAATGATGTTATTTCTTTTATAAAGCGCAAAGTGTTAAAAACAAGTAACGTGGAAGAAATCGATCATTTTGGTGATTTACTTTCGAAACTATTTGGTGGAGACACCATCATCTTAGTCGAAGGTGTTCATCAAGCTTTAACGGTTTCCACATTAGGATGGGAACACAGAGGGGTGGAAGAACCTCAATCACAGACTGTTATTAGAGGGCCAAAGGAAGGTTTTACAGAAGATTTAAATACAAATACGACATTGATTAGAAGAAAAATTAAGAGTCCTCAATTATGGATGGAACAGATGAAGATTGGAAAAGTGACAGAAACGAAAGTAACTATTATGTATCTTAAAGGTGTTGTAAATGAAAAAGTTCTTCAAGAAGTAAAGCAACGCTTAAAACGAATTGAAACGGATAGTATCCTTGAAAGTGGATATATAGAAGAATATATTCAAGATTCCACCTTTTCACCATTTCCAACAATATCAAATTCCGAACGCCCGGATACCATTGCGGGAGGGATTTTAGAAGGCCAAGTAGCAATATTAATAGATGGCACACCATTTGTGTTAATGGCTCCAGTCACTTTTTTTAAATTTTTCCAGGCGAGTGAAGATTATTATCATCGATATGATATTGTCACGTTTATTCGGATTATGCGTTTTTCGTCTTTTTTTGTTTCAATGCTTTTGCCCTCTCTTTATATTGCGATTACGACGTTTCATCAAGAGATGCTTCCGACGACAATGCTTGTTAGTTTAATGGCTCAAAGGGAGGGGATTCCCTTTCCTGCTTTTGTTGAAGCGTTGATTATGGAAATTACGTTTGAAGTCCTCAGGGAAGCTGGCGTACGAATGCCTAGAGCAATTGGCCCTGCTATTTCAATCGTTGGGGCACTTGTGTTAGGACAAGCAGCTGTACAAGCTGGATTAGTTAGTGCAGCGATGGTCATCATTGTATCGTTTACTGCGATATCAAACTTCGTAGCGCCACATTTTAATATGGCAATCGCTGCAAGATTACTTCGTTTTGCTTTTATGTTACTAGCAGCAACATTAGGTTTATTCGGGATCATGTCAGGATTGTTAGTCACACTCATTCATCTGGTTGGTCTTCGTTCGTTCGGTGTTCCATATTTATTACCTTTAGCACCATTTGTCCCATCAAACCAAAAAGATGTGTTTGTCCGTTTGCCATGGTGGGCGATGAAAAACCGTCCAGCATTAATTGGTAATCCAGATGACAAGACTCGATCTACTAACAAGAAAACAAACGTGCAAAACGATGAAGCACAGGAAGAATATGAATCACAAAAGGACTGATTTTATGTCGGAGGTGAAATTAACAAACTGGCAAGTTATATTACTTATTGTTAGTACGATATTGCCATCAGCTCTCTTAAGCTTACCATCAATTATCATTAAGTATGCTGCTAAAGATGCATGGATTTCTGTTGTTTTAGCTACAGTAATTGGAATAATTGTAGCGTATATCTCTAGTACGATTTTTCTCAAAAATCCAGGGTTGTCAATTTTTGAAATAGTAGAAAATAAGTTAGGATCCTTTTTTCGTATCTTCATTGGTCTGCTACTAATGATTTATTATTTTCTTGATTCTATTGCTGTTTTAAGACAATTCATTTTTTTTATGATAGATACTGTTATGGAGGAAACACCTTCCTACGTTATAGGAAGTATTACAGTGTTGGTCACATTGTATGCCATTTATCAGGGCATTGAAGTCATTTCAAGAGTTAACCTTATTATCATCATCATTAGTTTCTTATCTTTTGCCATTAGTACATTGTTCTACCTAAAAGAAATGGATTTTAGTCAATTATTACCTATCTTGGATAGATCTTGGAATAAGGTTATCTTTGGGGGGACTCCTACACTTGCATGGTTTTCTGAAGTGGCCATCATCATCCTGCTAGCTCCATATTTACAAAATATAAAAAAGGTAAGAAAAGTAGCGATAACTGGAATGGTGATTACAGCTATTAGTTTTACATGGACAATGATCGGCACGATTGCTGTCTTTGGTTCCGAGATTCTTCCAATGTATCGATATCCAACGTTTAGTGTTTTTCGCATGATTGAAGTAGCCAATTTTATTGAGCGTATTGATGCTCTATTCATAGCAGTTTGGATGGGGACTATGATCATGAAACTAACAATCTTTCTATTTGGTAGCTTACATTGTTTTTTTCAAGTATTTCGTATAAAACATAAAAAGCCTTTTTTACTTCCATTTGGAATGTTAGTTTTATCTTTTTGCCTTCATTCTTGGAATAATCAATCTGAATATGCTATCTATCAATTTTATTCTGCAGTCCCTTATTGTTTTTTCTTTAACATACTTATCCCACTATTTTTATTTTTTACTGGATTTCTTAAAAATAGAAAGAAACAGGTGAAATTATGAAGTGGAAGCATATGCATTTAGTTTTTTTTCTTTTCATCTTGATCCTTCAAAGTGGTTGTTGGAATCGGTTAGAGTTAAATGAACTTAGTGTCATCATCGGTACTTCAATCGATTGGAAGGATGATCGGTATCACGTTTCTTTTCAGGTAATTAACCCTTCTGCTATTTCAACACAAACAGGAGGAGGTGGAGGTGGGGATTCACCTATCACTGTTTTTTCAACAACAGGTACAACTATTCTTGAGGCTATACAAAAGATTAATTTGGAATCGCCCCGTACGCCTTTTTTTGCCCATAATCGAGTTCTAATTATTAGTGAAAACCTCGCTAAAGAAAAAGGGATTTCGGAAGTGATTGATTTCTTTTTGAGAGACGGAGAAACAAGAGAAACAATGGATATTGCCCTAAGCAAAGGTGATCCACGTGATATATTGGAAATTCTCTTACAGCAGGAAAAGATATCAGCCGCTGGTATCGATCAAATGTTTCGAAAAACAGAAGACAACCTCTCAGCAGTTAGAAGAATTCGTTTGAGTGAATTCGCGAAATCCTTTGTCAATTCATCTGCTAATGCAATTGCACCTGAAATTAAAATAATGGGAGAGGGAGGGGAAGAGCAATTATCAGTTGATGTGCTAAAGAAAACAACCAAAACATTAATATTGAAAATAGGTGATATTGGAGTATTTAAGAAAGCAAAGCTGGCAGGTTGGCTAGGACAAAGTGAGAGTACAGGAATTAACTGGCTTAATAATAAAATTAAAAATACAGTGATCCCATTTTCTTGTTCAGAAAATGCCGAAACAACGTCTACTTTTCAGGTTGAGCGATCCAAAACAAAAATTAAACCATCAATTAAGGATGACAAAATAACCATTCAAGCAACGATTCAGCCTGAAGGAATATTAAATGAAACTGGTTGTAATTTGGATTTAACTCAACCACATAATATCAAAAAGCTGGAAAAGGAAATTGAAAAACAAATTGAACAAGATATTTATAAAACATGGGAAGCAGCAAAAGAATTACAAGTAGATGTATTTAACTTTGGTGGAAAAATACATGCGAAGTATCCGGATAAATGGAAAACGTTAAAGCCAGAATGGGATCAAAAAGTTACAGAGATCGATTTAAACCTTACCATCAATGCCTCAGTCAAACGGACCGGAATGATTAATGATCCCTTCGGAAAAATAATGGAAGAGTAGGTGGGCCACAATAGTTATTTTTCTAATCATTTTCATTCATATCGTGATATTGTTTATGGGGATAAAATCATTTAATAGAGAAAGAAAGAAGGGTGAAGTATTGCTTTTTCTAGGAATTATGCTTTTCTCTACCTACATGGGAATCGCAGAACCAGCATCATTACCAATTTTTCCTTTAATAAGGGTTGTGGATTTTTTCTTTGAACCAATTGGAAGATGGATTGAGCATATATTAGAGGTATAAATTGTTCTAATATTCAATTATTTATAAATCCCACCAATTTTTTTTGGTGGGACTTTAATTATTGGGTAACAATTTCATGTGACAATTGTTTTTATTGCAATCTACTGTTTTGTTTACGGTAGTCACTGGGAGTCATATTAAAAATCTGTTTAAACTTTTTGTAAAAAAAAGTCACACTTGAATAGCCTACTTCATCAGCGATCTCAGGTATTGGTATATTGGAGTTTACTAACATCATACCTGCTTTGCTGATTTTTTGAAGCTGTAAGAGGTCTTTAAATGATTTGCCAGTTCCCTTTTTTAATAGGTTTGATAAATAGTTTGGATGAAAACTGAAATGCTTTGCCATTGACGTTAATGTGCAATCTTGATAATGTTCCTCAATGTACTGCAAAAAGTCAATTAATGTATATTTGCTAGAATTCGGTATGTGAGTATGTCGTTGACTTATTTCATCTTCTCGAATGAGTTCTGAAAACAGAATAACGAGATATGAGTTAATAATTTCTTCAGAATAGATCCTTTTATGAAAGTATTCCCACACGATATTGTTGACAATTTCGATAATTTTTTCTTTTTTTCCATTGTTAAATAATAAGTAACGATTGGACTCTCTACTCTCCATTAACAAATCAACAAGAAAAATTGTAATAATACTCTGAGATGAAAGTCTACTTAAGAAACTAGGAGATAAATAATCTTTTTTTAATGTAATACTTAAAATAATATCATCTTTACTAGTCGCTTCTACAGTATGAGGTGTATATTTGTCAATCATTACTAAAGTACCTTCTGTAAGAGGAAGGACTTTATTATTTATAACAGTATTGCATTTGCCTTTAAAAACATAGGTTAGTTCGATGAATTCATGGGCATGTACCGGAATTTCGGAATGAAAAGGCTGTTGTGTAATAACAATGCTATCCTCTATAAATGTATTTTTCATAGCATCAATTGTGTAATTATATAAAAAAACTTCCTCACCATCTATTAAAGTGGTCTCAGGTGGTAGGAGTGCTTCAATTTCTTCTCTTTTCTTAATAAATTGCCGAGCCATTAAAAAATCGGTTAATTCCATTGCAGTCATTGTGTTTCCTCCCCGACAACCAAACAAGCCTTAGTATAAGACATTTTTAACATTAGTGATAGCTGAAGTCAAGAGTAGATAAAGAGGTTTAATTATACGCTTTCAAAATAGAGACAATTCTATCTAATTATTCTTTGAAACGAGTAATGTTTATCTTTTGTTCTAACATTAAGAATAGGTCAATTGATTGATAATATAGTAATCAAATAGAAAATGAGGTGATTTTAATGGATGCTAATTTTCCTAAGCATTTTATTTGGGGATCAGCAACTGCAGCATATCAAGTAGAAGGAAATAATGTTAATAGTGATTTTTGGGCTGAAGAGCATGCAGTAGGCTCTCCTTATAAAGATAAATCAGGGGATGCAATTGATCATTACCGATTTTATAAAAAAGATATTGAGTTGATGGCTAAGTTAGGATTAAAAGCGTATCGTTTTTCAATTGAGTGGGCACGAATTGAGCCAGAAAGAGGGCAGTTTTCTCGTTCTGCAATAGAACATTATAAAGATGTATTAGAAACTTGCCATGCATATGGACTGACACCTGTTGTAGCACTTCACCATTTCTCTTCACCACAGTGGTTAATGAGATTGGGAGGATGGAGAAATTCTTTCATCCCTGAACTTTTTGCTAAATATTGTGAGGTGGTCATGCGAGAAATAGGACACTTAATTCCATATGTGTTAACAATGAATGAAGTTAATTTACCAGTCATGCTTAAGGAGGTCTTTTCAAAGATAGGCTTCGTTCCTCCTGTAGGAATTGATAGGGACTCCTGGGTAGCCCCTAAGTGGAGGCAATCTGCTGCCAAGTTATGTGGCGCAGACCCAAGTCAATACTTTACCTTTCACATGATTTCTGATGAAGAATCGATTAATCTTATGAAAGAGGCACATAAACAATCGCGAGATGTCATTAAAAAAATTCACCCGGAAACAAAAGTTGGATTCTCCATGGCACTTCCGCATATTGACTCTATTCCTGGTGGTGAAACGTTAGCGAAAGAGAAATGGAATAGTTATTTTCTACAATTCCTAGATATGATGTCTGGTGACGACTTTTTCGGATTGCAAAATTATACTCGTGAAATCTATGGACCAAATGGACAGATCCAGCCAGAGGAAAATACTGAACGGACTCAAATGGGATATGAATACCATCCCGAAGCTCTAGGAAAAGTTGTGGAAGAAGTAGCAAAGTCGATAAACATTCCAATTATGATCACAGAGAATGGTGTTGCAACTGATGATGATAAAAAGCGAGAAGAATATATAGGAAGAGCATTAAAAAGTTTGCATTCTTGTATAGAGAAAGGTATTGAAGTGATCGGTTATCTACATTGGTCAACGTTTGATAATTTTGAGTGGCAATCAGGTTATGGTATGCAATTTGGATTAATTGAAGTAGATCGTAACACACAAGAAAGAATACCAAAGAATAGTGCGTATTATTTAGGGGAGATTGCCAAAGAAAATAAATTAGTGGCAAATGTGCAAGTCTGATAATTCTAGTACTATACTATCTAAAAAAATACGAAAAAATAAAGGTATAATGGTACTCTTATAAAGTCATTATATCTTTTTTTATCTCAATTTCTTCCATCCTAAATTAGGAGCTTCTCTTCTCTGTTAGCAAGCCCAAGTACACCCACTACTAGTCCAATAATTCCATATATATTGCTTGGCATCTCTTTACTTAAGGGCTAAATCATTTCTATACCATTTTCTTAGTAGCAGTATACGTTCGAAAATAATCCTTTTAAGTAAAGGTGAACAGTTTTCCAGCTTGTAAAACCAAATACAATTGTGGATCAATACAGAAAAGGATGTTCAAATTATTTGGTAACATGGAAAATACATCTGTTGGAGAAGAATCTGCTATTACTAACGTACTGTCTTGTGATCATATCCAAATATTTGTAACCACATTTTCTTGTAGCTGATAATAAAAATAGCCCTAAACCATAAGTTCCAACTTTAGGGTTTAAGGGCTATTCTTATGACTATTGAGTAATGAATATTAAATGTTTTTCTACTTGATATACAATTATAGCGACTTCAATCGAATGGTGCGTTAGCGCTTTCAAATTTTCTTTAATCAATACTACCGTTTTTCATTTTTTCTATTTCTGGTCGATATTTCTCCAGTGGATAATATTTCATACAAAGGACGATGAGTAAGCAAATGATGGCAGGAATCCCGAAGCGAACGAAATTTAAGGTAAACATGGTTGCGTCCGGTTGTTGTCCAATAGCACCTGGAATATATCCTGAAATTGCAAGTAATGCTAAAATTCCTGAATTTGTAATCGTGTTACCACATTTTTGCGCAAAACCTTTAATAGAAGCAATCGTTCCATTTAATGATGTTTTTTCTTTTAAATAAATGAAGTCAATTGTATCATTTACTAATATATTCACTAACGCATTTGACATGGCACCAATGGCTGTAGCGATAAATGAGCTAACATATAAAACGATTAAATTATCTCCGAAAATAAAA
>JAPSLU010000388.1 GCA_031180405.1 Bacillus sp. (in: firmicutes)
TTGGAGAAGAATGGATTTGAGAAGGTGGATACTAGTGATGAGCAAATTGAAATAAATAAACAAAAAGTAAACTTTATATTCTATAAATGGACTAAAAATTTTTAAGTGTATTGAGCTAACAGGTGCTAATATTCAAGATTAGCTGCTGAATCAGGTAGCTTTTCTTATTTAACAAAAGGGGCAGGTTTGTTGAACAAGGAAAAGGCATGGTTGAGGTGATAATATGTCAAATGTACATTGTTTCTCTTTTTATTTATTGTATGAGCCGGGCTTTATATTTAAAAGGAGTAGTGAACCCATTGTTGTGGGGATATGGATTATCATGCAAATTTCAAATGTGATATACATAAAAACCCTTTTGACTGTCCTGACAAAATAATCTTAGGGCAGAGGATAACCGAAATAACTATAAAAAAGGACCTTGAAGAATATAGTGATAATTTGATGAACCCTTATATCTCAATTTTTCACATAATGGTCCTTTTACTATTGGGAAGGAGCGGAGAAAAGAAGACCGGAAAGGCAATAGCCTAGGTGCCCGGAATCCTTTATTCTCTCAACTTTTTTCCCTCAGCGGAATCGTCCGCTCCTTATTTCCTTTTCCTATTAAGCAATTCCTTATCAGGTTTTTGTTCACAATTAAGTTTTATATTTCATTGTGTTGCAAAGTTCACGACCGGGTTCTCTAAAAAAATCTATGAGAAGGGATAAACTTTCCAACATGGAATCTAACATATGGCTTAACAGAAGTCACTAAAAGAACAAGGTGTAAGTAAAAAGAAGCTTAAACAGTTAGTATCCCTGAGTAACAAGAAATCTTCTATAATTATGAGCTCCAGTAAAAAAGGTAAATAAAAACCTACTTATGACCTTTAAAGAACACTTTCTAGATTAAAAGAAAGTGTTCTTTTTATGTTGAGTTGAAATTGGGGAAGAATATTTGATCCTTGAAAGCTTGATTTACGAACAAATGTTTGTATAATTTAATGTATAAGGAGATGATGGGAATAATTCGGGATCGAGGGATAGTAAAGTTCCAACAGCTCATTTCATGCCGCAGTATAGGAAGCTGTTATATCAGTTGACAGTTGATGGCAATAAACAATCGAAGCCAGAGCTCGATGAGCAGGAATTTGAGGAAATTGGATTTGTCGTAATGACTCTTTAAACTCGACTATACCTATTAGAATTACTATCTGGCAGAATGGCTTTCTTAAGTTTATAACCGGTATCGTGACCAAAGTCGATTTATTAATGAAATACATAGTTTTGAAACTGATAATAAACAATGAACATTAAAAGTTGAAGAAATAACAGCTGCTGAGAGGGTTTAACGGTGACGAGGATTCCAGATAAAGACCGGGATATTTTAGAAAAGCAGCCAAATGAGGTTGGAACAGATTGCTAAGGGTGAGGATTTTACAATGTTTCTATTCGTATACAAAGGATTTGAGGGGGGACACAATTACTTTAACCCAAGGATTAGGAATAAAGTGCAAGAACTTTTAGGTTACTATTTATTTCGGCGATTTATATAGAAAATGTATTCCCTTGACTTCATGAATTAGACATAAGGCATTTTGTTTAATCAAATAAGGAAGAGGGCGACTAAAGTGGCTAGAATAAGAGAATATGATGTCAAAGTAATTAGAAAGGTTCATCAAGAAAGGTTATGCAGTAGTAACGGTATTGGCCCCAGGAATCTGATTGAAGAAATAGCAAATGAATTTAATGTAAAACCATCATGTGTGTACAGGATTGTTCAAGGAAAGACATGGAGGCATGTTAGATAATTTTTAAAAATAAAAAATGCCTTGCAATTAATTATTTAAGGGTATTGTTCATTTAAATTCGGAGAACTTACTGTATCTGATAAAAATTTTGGGTATAATGGAGATACAGCAAGTCGGTAAAGGGCAGCGGCCATTCCCTTGTAGAAAGGGGGTGACGCTGGTGATTACAATAGCAGACGCACTAGGGTTAATGATAGCATTCGCTTCCCTCATCGTTGCAGTAATCGCGGTTACGAAAGGAAAAGAGTAACCCCCTCTTACCCCCGACCAAGGCGTTAAGAAAGTGGTTACTCTTTTTTTGAGCTAACAGTCAACTTTTTCGCTAAAAGTCGCTGCTCTTTATGCAGTTTGCTGTGTGTTGAGAGGTCACTGGTTCCCGCCAGTGGCCTTTTTTTATTTTGTCTTATTATATCTCTATTATACCCACAGTTTTTAAATTAAACAATAATTTGAACAATATTATCTGAGATTGCCTGGGCAGATGTGCCGACTTTTTCTTTATAGATGTCTATTATCGAAAAGGAATTAATTTTTCGGGACATATGTATTTTATCACAAGGTAATAAGGGTTTATCTTTGACATTTACCAGGCTAGCTCCACGAATCGAGCCCGAGATAATTGAAGTATTTCAAAGATTTTTTGAGAGCTTTTCAAACCTCAAGTATAAGGAAAACATTATCTAGGGTGATTTGACGGCTTCGAATATTATTTAAAGTAAAAATATGGGGTGTATTACTGGAATTATTGATTTCACTGATTCCGAACTGGCTGATCCTGTATTTGATTTTGCCGGGCTTTGGTGTTGGGTTTACAGTGGATGTATTAAGTTGGTATAGCGGAAGTGAGAGTTCGGAACCTTTATTGAATCGAGTAAAACTTTTATGGACTGCAGCCAGTTTTCCACGAGTTATTATATTCAATTAGATGTAATCAAGCAATCAATTGGAAAGTAGCCCTTGAAAAATTTTCAGCCTTATTTCAAGTAATTAGATAAACAAGCTTTTTAGGGTGCTGAAACACAAAAACAGCTGACATCTCTGGTGCTTTTCTTATTCGACTAAAGGGCAGGTTAGTAGAACAAGAACAGAAAAAAAACCGCAAATAATTTGCGGCTCACAACTGGCAATTTGTTTTTAATTTATACCCATATATATTATGAGAAAATTACATTCATTGACTGGGTTTTTGAGAAAGCATTTTGAGTTAATATCTGGGTGAACCTATTTTAAATTATCCCTTATCAAAATTTGCATAAACCTGTATCCCCTTTATGTTCAAGGTAACGAATGAATGAACACTCAAAAGATAATTAGACCTTGTTTAACTTAAGCCTTAAAAGGTGAATTAGCTATAGAACTAAAGGGGGCAGGAGCAAAAGTCTAGCTGTCATTTCGGCAGCTTTTTTGTTTAACTATAGGGGGATGGTTAGTGGAATAAAAAAAATTAACTGTTATGGCGTATTAGACACAAACTGTGCAATAAACTCTCTAGGAGCTAAACGACCACATAATACAATTATTATGTAGTCGTTCAAGCTATTGTTAAAATTGATACCTTTAATTCGTGTTATGTTCCATGAGAGTAATATAAAAATTGGGAGCAACTTCAATATTCTTTACTTCTTGAAAACCTAATTGAAAATACA
>JAPSLU010000389.1 GCA_031180405.1 Bacillus sp. (in: firmicutes)
TTGGATCAGAAACAACCGGGAAAAATTTGAAGGAAAAAAAATCCTCACATATTGCACAGGCGGTATTCGTTGTGAAAAGTTTTCTGGCTGGTTAAAAAATGAAGGGTTTGAAGATGTTGGGCAACTCCATGGTGGAATTGTCACGTACGGAAAAGATCCAGAAGTACAAGGAAAAGACTGGGATGGACAATGCTATGTATTTGACGAAAGAATCACGGTCCCTGTAAACAGAGTAGAACCAACCGTTATTGGCAGAGACTATTTTACAAATGAACCTTGTGAACGATTTGTTAACTGTGCAAATCCAGAATGCAATAAAAAGATTCTTTGCTCAGAAGAAAATGAGCATAAATATTTGAGAGCATGTAGTGACGAATGTCGTGTTCATGAGCGAAATCGTTATGTAGCGGAGCATGGATTAACGGAAGAAGAAGTAAAAAAAAGATTAGCTGTTTTAGCTTAATGATAAAGATAAAGGATGCTTAAAAGGATACTAGTCTCTAGTAGCTTTAAGCATCCTTTTTTGTTTAGTAGAAAAGGTAAATAATACATTGACAATGAAATGCAGAATATGATATTAAAAATATAGAGTTAGCACTCTAGCTCACTGAGTGCTAAAATAATAAATGTGGAAATTTGAAAGGAGAGGTTAAATTGACTAAAAAACAATTTAAAGCTGAGTCCAAAAGACTGTTAGAAATGATGATTAATTCGATCTACTCTCAACGTGAGGTATTTTTACGAGAGTTAATTTCGAATGCAAGTGATGCGATCGATAAAATTTACTACAAAGCGTTAACAGATGATTCATTAACATTTGATAAAGATAGTTACTACATAAAAATAACTCCGAACAAAGAGAATAGAACATTAACAATCACAGATACAGGGATCGGGATGACAAAAGAAGAGCTTGAAAATAATCTCGGTGTTATCGCGAAGAGTGGTTCTTTAGCATTTAAGAAAGAAAACGAATCAAAGGACGGCCATGATATTATTGGTCAATTTGGTGTTGGTTTTTATGCAGCATTTATGGTGGCAGATGTAGTGACTGTTATAAGTAGAGCACTTGGAAGTGATGAAGCCTATAAATGGGAGTCAGAGGGTGCCGAAGGCTATACGATTGAGCCTCATGAAAAAGACACAGTTGGGACTGAAATTATTCTAAAAATCAAAGAGAATGCTGAAGAAGAAAGCTATGATGAATTTTTAGAAGAGTATCAGCTAAAGTCTATTATAAAAAAATACTCTGATTTCATTCGTTACCCAATTAAGATGGATGTATCGGGACAACGTCCTAAAGAGGGTGCAGAAGGTGAATTGGAAGAGTATACAGAAGAACAAGTCATTAATAGCATGGTGCCGATTTGGAGAAAAAATAAGAGTGAACTTACAGATGAAGATTACGAGTCATTCTACCACGAAAAGCACTATGGTTTTGATAAGCCGATTAAACATATTCATACTAACGTTGACGGAACAGTTCGATATAATGCAATTTTATATATCCCAGAGAAAATTCCATTTGACTACTATTCAAAAGAATATGAAAAGGGCCTTGAGCTATATTCAAATGGTGTGCTAATCATGAATAAATGCTCAGAGCTTCTACCTGATTACTTTAGCTTTGTAAAAGGTATGGTAGATTCTGAGGATTTATCATTAAATATTTCAAGAGAAATTTTACAACAAGACCGTCAATTAAAATTTATTGCGAAAAATATTAGCAAAAAAATTAAAAATGAATTGAAGAGTCTCTTAAAGAATGAACGCGAAAAATATGAAGAGTTTTATCAATCTTTTGGAAGACAGTTAAAATACGGTGTATATAGTGATTTTGGAAGCAACAAAGAGCTTCTTCAAGATTTATTACTATTCTATTCTTCAAAAGAGAAAAAACTTGTTTCATTAGATGAGTATGTGTCAAGAATGCCTGAGGACCAAAAGTATATTTACTATGCATCAGGAGAATCAGTGAACAGAATTGAAAAGCTTCCACAAACGGAGTTAGTATCTGAGAAAGGATATGAAATTCTGTACTTTACTGAGGATATTGACGAATTTGCGATCAAAATGCTTATGACGTATAACGAAAAAGAATTCAAATCAGTTTCAAGTGGTGACTTAGGAATTGAGTCAGAAGAGGATCAAAAACAAACTGAAACAGAACAAACCGAAAATAAAGAGCTTTTCAATTATATGAAAGAAATTCTAGCTGGAAAAGTAAAGGATGTAAAATTATCGAAACGTTTGAAATCTCATCCTGTATGTTTATCAACCGTTGGTGAAGTAACAATCGAGATGGAGAAAATTCTAAGTGCTATGCCTGATAACCAAAATGTACAGGCGGAAAAAGTGTTAGAAATCAACAGCAACCATGAAGTGTTCCAATCATTGAAAAATGCATTTGATCAAGACAAAGACAAAGTAAAATTATATACAAACCTTCTATACAACCAAGCGCTATTAATTGAAGGCTTACCAATTCAAGATCCGGTCGAGTTTACGAATGATATGTGTAAAGTGATGGTATGATTTATAAAAAGCAACAGCCTCTTTCTTTGGAAATGAGGCTGTTGCTTTTTTTTTTGAGGATGAAATAATTGAGGATATTAGATTATCTTACAAGAAATCTGGATTTTTAGTCAATTTAAACAAAAGGATTTCTCTTTTTTTATAAATACGTCAATGAATCGTACCTTTTATACGATAAAACCATTGTTTTTACATATTATTAGGTCAAATAGCAACAATCTTTCAGAAAGAGCCTTTCCTATGACATATATATAATTACTTCTCTTTTTTTACCATATTCATAAATTTATGGAAAGGACATTTGGATAAAGTGGAATCATCATCATGGAGGAAGTATTGCTTCCATTCAAAGTTATCATTTTGGCCATAGCTATTTAAGTCTGGATGAATGGCAATAGAGTCGTAACGGCTTAACCTTTTTCGTATGGTTGATCTGATTTTTTTTGAGAAGGAAGGGGAAGAATTAAACTTTTCAAGAACCCATCTAGGTGTAATGGCCAACATGAAATAAGGAAAATATCGACTAAGTCTATTTTTGTGTGCTGGAGTAGCACAGTACATAAAGTATTGTTCTCCATGAAAACAAAACTCCCAAGCTGGTTGATTAGGATCAAAAGGAATATGAGAAGGCCATTCGATGGTATCTAATTCACTTAACTGGTTTAGCTGCTCCCAAAAAAGCTTTTCGAAATCCTGAACGTTAAAAGTCTTCGATAAGTCAGATGGAGTATCAAAAAAGACGACAAGTGAGGTGTACTTACCAAATTTCCTGGAATTCTCTGTATATGTTGAAAGCAATTCTGCTAGTTCTTGAGTAGTTGAACCTTCTCTTGGATCTCCTACAAATCCATATTGCAGGTGATTTAAAGAGAACCCTTGTGTAGCAGGAATGCATGGAAAC
>JAPSLU010000390.1 GCA_031180405.1 Bacillus sp. (in: firmicutes)
TTCTTCCGTAAACCATCGAATGAATAAGTCAAGGTACTTGGGATTTGTGTTCTGACCCTTTTTTTGATCATTCCTTTGGTCAAAGCATTCAAGCATCTTCCGGTATGTTTTTAAGGCAGGCTGAATACAGCAATCTGGATATCTATCCATTAGCCGAATGAGAATCCCGTAGCCTTCTGCATCAAGGTCTCCTGCATAATAGAACAGATAGGATTTAGGCGGAAATAGCTTGAAGAAAAAAGAAAAGCTCTGCTCAATTTTCTTTCCCTCTCCATAAATAATCAGTTCAGGCTCATAATCAAGCTGTCCTGCCTCTAATAGTTTAATGGAAGTATGAAAGAATGCTAGATTTTCAACAATCAGCACCCGCTGAATCTCATTTATCTCTTTCCCCTGCTTCAACCAAAAAACAAACGGCTCCCCATAGCGTTCCATTTTAAGCTGTTCCTCTGAAACACCAATTCTAGTTAAAAAGCCCTTCCCCTCAGGAAATTCACTACTATCTACTAAAAACTTCTCATGTCCAAAGAGCTCCAGGCTTCTTTCTTCAACGGAGACCATGTCCCGTTCCTCACTGGACTGGAGAAAGGTATATACACTCTGAATCCGTGCCAACTCTTCCTTCGTTTGCCACTCAGGATGGCGTTCATAATAGGAAAAATCAAACTGGTCACTTAATTTCATCATTTCAAGCCGATCCCATTTGACCTCCTGAATCTTTACATTTACCAAATAATATAAAGCAAGTGATGGTGTCTTCCCATTGTATTGATTATTTTGAATCGGAGTCAATTGCCCTTCAGTCTCCAATTCTTCAATCGCATGACAAAACAACGCATAGCCATCCATTTCATAATAATCAACCAAAAGTCTGCGTAGTTGTAGTTCTAGATCATTTATGTTGATTTTTTTCTTTTGTTTCGGGTGTTGAATGTCCTCAATAAAGCCTCTTACCCTTGTTTCGATAATATCGATTTTACTCACCTACTTACATTCTATCCGTTTTTCTGAGATAGACTTAGAGAAACGGATTGTACATGTTTATATTATAAACTAGTTTTAGGTTTGTTCGTAAATGGATTTTTTTCTTGGGATGGGAGGGGATGGGGAATTTTATGTTTAGAGTTTTTCTGCTCTTTTCTCAAATAAAACACGGGGCTGTGTATAATGTATGTTTTGAAAGACCACCAGTAATTTGATACTGGTGGTCAGGGTCGATTTCTCATCAATTCAAATCTAATAAGATAATGCTTCTCCACACGTTCAATCGTATCCCACAAATATCCTTCCATTCAGTTCTTCCTTTAAATCTAAAAATATATATTCTCTGTTGCAAACTTAAATAGCTTTACCCTTTATCCACTGTACAAAGAAGTTCCAATCATGAATGGATCCATCTTCATTTAATATACCTAGAAAAACCCCATCTCCTTTACCAACCTGCCAAATAGCTTGAGCAGAATTTTCTTTATCTGTAATTTTATTTTCTAATACGTATTCAAAGAAGATATCTTTTCCTGCTCCATATGTTTCAGCAACATATGCTACTAAGTATATGTCAATACAACTTGCTCCTAAATCGTTAGGGTTGTTTTGTAGAATGTGTTTTTTAATAATTTCAATATTCTCATCAATCGTTGTTGATAAGATTTCCTCTTTTATCGAATCGATTAAATATGCTTGATAACTTCTTTTTTCCCATTGTTTTAATTGTTTATAATCTCCATTTACTGTTTTAAGTTTGTTTATCAAATTTTTAAGATTGCATACAGTAGGAATTATATTAGTGTGTAAATTTCTTCCTCTTAAATCACTAGGAATCTTTATTGAATTTTTCATAATTGTAAGCATTTTAATCCTCCTTTCTTTTTCTACCCTCATTGTGAATATTCGACAATATCTGTTAAACCCCTCCAAAAACAACATATCTCCAATTAACAGTTTTGAATTCAATTCTGAAATGTTATCATAAACTAGTAAAAAATTGTTTGGAGGATACTATGAAGAAAACGGTAAAAGTAGTTGCGGCAATCATTGAAAATGACAATAATGAAATCCTTTGTGCTTTGCGGTCTCCTGAAATGTCAATTCCAAATATGTGGGAGTTCCCAGGTGGAAAAGTCGAAAAAGATGAAGACATCTATTCTGCTTTAGTTAGGGAGATTAAAGAAGAACTCAACTGCACAGTTGAAACTTTTGATTTATTCAATGACAATACACATGAATATGATTCATTTATTATTAATCTCATTTCGATTAAATGTAGAATTGTTGATGGAACACCAATACCTAATGAGCATTCCACTCTAATTTGGCTAAAGAGAGAAAATCTTGACTCATTGAAATGGGCACCAGCTGATATTCCAGCAGTTGAGCAATTAATAGATGAAAAATAGTCTTCTCAAATTGAGAAGACTACACTTTTTTAGTGAACTCAGTATACAAATTAGTAGGCACTTCATGTTCCAATTTTATTTTAACAGTAATAGGTTTCTCTCCATCAAAGGCCACTGTATCTCCTTTTCCGATATAAATATAAGGTTCGATTTTCCCATCGATTTCTTTATATTTCCTTACAAAAAGGTGGAGGTTTATTCCTCTTTCTTTGTTATTAATAATATTTTTCCCTCTATCAGAAGATTGACTTGTACTGTTTTGTGTTTGCCATTGGAAATATTGTTGATCAATAAATTTGTCTTTATAATTAATACTTTCTTTAATATCTTCTTCCTTATGAAGATCAATAAAAAGAAAATAGTCGTTTCCATTCGCTAGCAAGCCAGAACCTCTAAAGGCAGTATGTATTTTTCTGTAATTAGAAAGTAAAGCAGCATCAATCATTTGATATTGTTCATACAGCTTAAAATGTGGAACCCCATAGTAGTTATGCTTATATTCCTTCTCATATCGATAAATACCATAGTTAAGGACATCTTCAATGTACTTCTGGAACTCCGGATTTTCTAGAACACGTTTAAAAGCATCTGTTTTAACTAGCTTGTCCGCATAATAATTCACTAATTTTTCTTTTGATTTTAATTGAGTACTATCATAATAATTTTGATTTAGGTATTCAAAAGCATGAAGAATACTATCCTCATCAACATCATTGATTAATTTTAAAATTTCACGCTTTGCAATTTCAAGTGTAATTTCTTCATGTGTTAATAAGTATTTTAAGATAATAAATTCATAGCTTCTTTTGAGTGGTAGCTTACTTGAGAGCTCTTTTAAAATGCTTTCAAACGTATCGTTTATTAGTAATTTCTTTAAGTGTTCATCTTTTTCTACCTTCGCTACAAACTGAAGATATGTTTTTTCACGTTCAATAAATTTAACTGGGTTTGGCGCTCCATCAAATTTGAGGTAATCTAATAAATACAAAGGAACTCGACCTTGATTAAGCTTTTTA
>JAPSLU010000391.1 GCA_031180405.1 Bacillus sp. (in: firmicutes)
CTTGTGAATCTGTAAACCCTGCTATATCTTCCACATTATATTTTTGAGCAAAATCAGTCATCCATTGTAATGCTTCTACAACCTTTGGATCATTAGCAGTTGCTGTGTTTGTATCAGGATTGTAAAACTCACCACCAAATGCCCATCCCCAACCATATAACCAGCCCTGGCCAAACCAAGGGATAAAGCCAATTCGTTGGAATCTATTACCCTCTTTAATTGTCAGCTTTTCAGATGCTGCCTCAAGCTCAGCAATTGTTTTAGGAGGGTTATTAGGATCTAATCCAACTTCCTCGAAATGGTCTACATTAAAATAGACTAATCTGGAATCAGTAGATGTTGGCAGACCATAAAGTTTGCCTTCATAACTAGCCTCTTCCCAAGCGAAAGGATAATACATATCCTTAGTAACTCCACTTGCTTCAGCAAGTTCAGTTAAATCCTCCAGTGAGCCTTGTGCTGCCCATGAACCAATTTCAAATCTATCAAAATAAGCAACATCTGGTGGATTACCTCCAGATACAGCTGTTAATAACTTTTCATTTTGACCTTCACCTTGATTAGCTGTATAAACTGCATTTATCTTAATATCCGGATTTTTTTCTTCAAATGCTTTTATTACTCCTTCAACCGCTTCCCCAGTTGTGTCTGTCATTGAATGCCAGAAAGTAACTGTGGTTTTCCCCTCACTTGATTTCTCTTCAGAAGAACTAGAATTTGATGAACAACCGGCAACAATTAGTGAAAAAGTCATAAGTAAGACCACTGTTAAAAAACCATATTTTCTTTTGTTTTTCATTTCAATCCCCCTCGTTTGTTATGAAATGATTATAAGAAAATCTCTATCCTCCTTCCCTCCTGACAAAATTATAGATTACCACCAATAATATAAAACGCTTACATTATTACACAAAGAAGAATAGATAAAGAAATGACATAACAACCTCAAACGTTATTATTAATGGTATATTATTAGATTAGCAAGGTGAATTTAGTATGTCAATACTAAATTTGGAAGTTTTTAATTTAAAACAAAGGAGCTAACTCTAATCGAGTTAGCTCCTTTGTTTTAAATATCTTATGTGTTTATTAGGTTTTTAGTTGAATTTCCTTTTAGAAAAGTGAAATCTACCACTGTATGGTTAGGGACTTTTTCCCCATTGGAGATATGATTATATAATATATCAACTGCTTTACAAGCTATATCTACTTCATTTTGTTTAATATGAGTATATTCAGCTTGTTTATAAGGATGAAATGGTGAATCAAAGCAAACAATTGAAAAATCATCTGGAACCACGTGACCTAAATCATGTAGGACTTTTGTTAAGAGTAAAGCCCAGTCATATTCACATGCTAAAAACGCGGTAATTGTCGGATTATTTTTGACAAAACTCCTTATTATTTCATAATTCCTTTCGTATAAGCTTTTTTTGTCGAAATTTTGTTCAAGACTACTTAGCAGGTCTAACAGCATATACTCTTGCTTTAATTGGATTCCCTGTTTCGAATAAGCTAATTGAAACCCCTGAACTCTTTCTTCAATAGCAGAAGTCCCTACAGGTGATGAAGAGATAAACCCTATATTTTTATGATTTAATGTAAATAAATAATTTGTAAGTTGTTCACTCGCAAGACGATTGTCTGTACAAACGGAGCTTGCTGGTATTCCCTTTAAATAGCGGTCAACTAAAACAAGAGGGAAATTTTTCAAGCTTAGCTTTAGTAGTTCTACATTGTAATTTTCGCCATGTACAGGGAAAATTATTAGTCCATCAACTGAGTCATTGACAAGATCTATTATAGCTTTTTCTTCTTCTTCTATATTCCCATGAGTTCGTTTAATAATAAGACTTGCGCTCTTTTCTGAACATGCCTCTTCAATCGCTTTTACCAATGTTGTACCAAAGTTATCTGAAAAATCAGGAATAACTAAGGCGAATCTATATCGATTTCCTGATGTCATTGATGTGTTTTTCGACTCGCTCTTTAGCTCATAATCCTGTTTAGAGACAAACGATCCCCTTCCTCTTATTCTCTCAATGATTAGATTTTGCGCTAATAAATCCAATGCTTTCTTTGACGTGATTCGACTTACATTGAATTTTTCTGAAAGCTCTTTTTCTGAAGGAACTCTATCTCCGTCATTTAAAAAACCTTTGTTAATTTGATCAATTATATAATCATAGATTTGTCCATATAGGGGCGTATTCATATGTCATTCACCTTTAAGTTTAGTTGTTATATTAAATATATCATCTTGGTTCATTTAACACAATAACTTTGACCTATGTACGGTAAGGTGCTAACTTTAACTTTATGTAGAGCATTTTTATAAATTGAGAACAAAAAAAACCAAACATCCTTCAAGGACGTTTGGACTTTTTCTATCATTTTACTACTTCAATCCGACAATTTTCTTGATTTGATTGACTAGCCAATTGATTAATTAGCGTTAATCTTTCCATATCTTGTCTGGTAATTTTTGGTGCTTTTTCAAATAGAATATGTTCTGCCCACTGTTCTAAGGGCATTGGTAATGCATTCGGCATGTCTTCTGGTGTTATATGTTTTTCACCTAGTAGCTTACAATTAAGGTAAGCTTTTTTTTCTTCAACTAATAAACATCCTTCAGTTCCATATAACTCTAGTTGAAAAGGTGATCCATGAGAAAGAAAACCCGTTTCTATTGTTCCTAACGCCCCTGATTCATATTCAACAAGAACAACAGCGTTATCATCTACCTCATGACCCATCGTCTTTTGTAATCTAGCTGTTACTGCTTTTGCTTCGCCAGCTAGTCGATTTGTTAAGTAGATAGGATGAGCTCCTAAGTCGATTAAGGCTCCTCCTCCACATTCCTCTTTATTAAAAAAGTGTTCAGGTAACCAGCCATAAGGATTTCCATCAAATGGAACTGCTCCATTATGAGCACAGCGACATCTAATCGAAGTTAATTGACCTAGTAAGCCTTGATCTAAAATATCTTGCGCATATAAATAGTAGTTCGCTGTAAGTCTTGGCAGAGAAAGCATTAGTTTGACTTGATGTTCATTTACTGCAGCAAAGATTTCTTTGCAATCTTCTACAGTGAAGGCTAAAACTTTTTCTGTGAAAATATGTTTTTTATGTTGAGCAGCGAGAATAATTACTTCTTTATGTATGTTAGTTGGAGTATCAACAATGACAGCATCTATGTCTGGATTACTAAGAACCTTCATTAAATCAGGCTCAAAATCAACTCCTAATTCATCTGCCCATTTCTCACCTATATCAGTATTTTCATCCCACACTAGCTTTATTGAAATATGTTTATTTTCAGTTGCTTCCCTTGCATAATCTACCGCATGAACATGCCATTTACTTAACATAGCAACATTAATCATAATTTACTTTCCTCCGCTTTTTGTTT
>JAPSLU010000392.1 GCA_031180405.1 Bacillus sp. (in: firmicutes)
GTTTTAATGGGGCTAGTTCAAACCTTAGCCTTTTTAATATAGGTATGGCAAGTAAATGTGTAAAGACAGCAGACATAATCCCTATTGTTACAAACATGGTCGGAGTTAGACTAACCATTAAGTCTAACCCTTGTTCTAACTGAGTATACTGTTCCGTTAATTGCTCATCTGTTGTAAATGTTGCTAATATAGATTTGGATTGTTGAATGGATTGCTCAAGTAATTGAATGGAGTCATTTATAAAATCAATATTCATTAATAATTTTGCACCTATATACAAAATAATGAGGTTAAAGGTATAAGCTAAACTACCGCCAACTAGTACTCCCAGTGCCTGCTTTTGTTTATAAAAATACCCCATTGTTACACCACTTAATCCAAATGTTAGAGCTGTAATTATACTAAAAATAGAGCCAAAAAGAATTGATAGTATACTACCTGCAAAAATCAATAGAAAGGCTAGAGAAATGCCATGTCTAATTGTAAAGATAATAAACGGTAGTGGTAAGATAAACAGAACAATCGTTCCTATAAATGGTACATATCTTGCAAAAAGCATTAAAACTAAGAAAAGCGCTAATAAAACAGCTCCTTCGGTTATGACACGAGCCTTTTTCACGACTACACCTCTTTTAAAAATCAATTATAAATATCCTAAAGCGTAAAAGAGTATTATTTCCGGAAAAGAAACCAATAATATCCTTAACTAAATTTTACCCTTTAATCTTCTCAAAAATGCGATGCTTAATGACGAAAAAAGCACAGATAGGATAAAATCCATCTCTGTGCTTTTTTATTTATTATTCACCAGCAACATATGGTAATAAAGCCATTTGACGAGCTCTCTTAATTGCTACAGTCAATTTGCGTTGGTATTTAGCGCTAGTACCTGTTACACGACGAGGTAAAATTTTACCACGCTCAGATACGAATTTTTTTAATAAATCCACATCTTTATAATCGATGTGAGTGATACCGTTTGATGTGAAGAAACACACCTTACGACGTTTTGCACGTCCACCTTTACGTCCGCCTGCCATGATCGATTTCCTCCCCTCTATTTTAGATGTTTTTTATATTAAAACGGTAAATCATCGTCAGATATATCAATAGGTTTTCCATCATTTGCAAATGGATCTTCATCAAAGCTTGTACGGCCTTGATTACGTTGATTTTGATCTGAACCGAATGGGTTTTGATTACCAGAGTTACCTTGGTACCCACCAAAGTTATTATTGTTGTTGTTATTTCCTCCACCACTTGCTCCTCTAGGCTCAAGGAATTGGACACTTTCTGCAACAACTTCTGTTACATAAACACGTTTGCCATTTTGATCTTCATAACTACGTGACTGCAATTTACCGTCAACACCTGCTAAGCTTCCTTTTTTAAGGAAGTTCGCAACATTTTCAGCCTGTTTACGCCAAATCACACAGTTAAGAAAATCTGCTTCTCTTTCACCTTGTTGGTTTGTAAACGTACGGTTTACAGCTAGCGTGAAGGTAGCAACAGCCACTCCGCTTGGTGTGTAACGCAGATCTGGATCTTTTGTTAGTCTTCCGACTAATACAACTCGATTCAACATCAGAACCATCCTTTTTTGTATATCTTATCTATTCATGATTAGTCTTCTTTTTTAATTACGATATGGCGAATGATATCTTCGCTAATTTTCGCTAAACGATCGAATTCTTGAACAGCTGCTGCTTCAGCACTTACTTGAAGAAGCATATAGTAACCATCGCGGAAATCATTGATTTCGTACGCTAGGCGACGCTTGCCCCACTCTTTCGCTTCTGCTACTTCCGCACCATTATCAGATAAAACGTTGTTGAAACGCTCTACTAAAGCTTTCTTAGCTTCATCTTCAATGTTTGGGCGGATGATGTACATAACTTCGTACTTTCTCATCATCTTACACCTCCTTTTGGTCTAAACGGCCCACATATGGGCAAGGAGCAATTAAATAAATAAATTACTCACAATTAGGTATTATATCAAAAAGTATGGAATCACGCAAGTTACTTATAAAAGCTTTACATAAGAACTCACAATCTTCCAATTATACGTTGAAACGGAAGTGAATAACATCTCCATCTTGAACAATATATTCTTTTCCTTCTAGTCGAACCTTACCAGCTTCACGTGCAGCACCCATAGTTTTAGCCGCTAATAAATCCTCGTATGATACTGTTTCAGCACGAATAAATCCTCTTTCAAAGTCAGTATGAATAACACCTGCGCACTGAGGAGCTTTCATTCCCTTTTTAAATGTCCAAGCACGAACCTCTTGTTCGCCTGCTGTGAAATAAGTTGCTAAGCCAAGCAGATGATAGGACGCTTTAATTAACTGATCTAATCCAGACTCCTCTATACCAAGTTCCTCTAAGAACATTTCTTTTTCTTCGCCCTCAAGCTCTACAATTTCAGACTCAATTTTAGCACAAACTACGATTACTTCAGCATTTTCAGCAGCTGCAAATTCACGTACCTTCTCTACATATGGGTTATTTGAAGGATCTGCAACTTCTTCTTCACTAACATTTGCTACATATAAGATTGGTTTAATTGTTAATAGATGAAGTTGTTTTACATATTTAATTTGCTCATCATTGAATTCTACAGCACGAGCAGGCTTTTCGCTTTCAAATGCATCCTTCAGTTTCACCAAAATTTCGTGTTCAAATACAGCCGTTTTCTCTTTTTGCTTCGCTAGTTTAGCTACACGGTCAATACGTTTATCAACTGTTTCTAAATCCGCTAAAATCAACTCCAGATTAATTGTTTCAATATCTGAAATTGGATCAACCTTACCTGATACATGTGTGATGTTATCATCTGCAAAGCAGCGAACAACATGACAAATTGCATCAACTTGTCTGATATGAGATAGGAATTTATTCCCTAACCCTTCACCTTTACTTGCACCCTTAACGATTCCAGCAATATCTGTAAATTCAAATGCAGTCGGAACTGTTTTTTTAGGTTTTACAAGTTCAGTTAATTTTTGCAAACGTTCATCTGGAACTTCTACAATTCCAACATTAGGATCTATTGTACAGAATGGATAGTTCGCTGATTCTGCACCTGCTTGTGTAATTGCGTTAAATAATGTAGATTTTCCGACGTTAGGAAGTCCTACAATTCCAGCCGTTAAAGCCATATTTACCACTCCTCTATTATGAAACAAAGAAACTTGTCCGTTTTCATTCAATCTTCAACAATTATAGATAGTAAATGCTTAAAATACAAGCGTACATGTTATATAACACTGTTTTAGAAAAAGGATGTTTTCGCATACTTTATTGTTCTAAATACAGTTAAAGGTCAAAAATTAGTCCGTTCCATTGCGCTGCAGTCATACGATGCGCCGGGGAGGAAGCTGAGCCTCC
>JAPSLU010000393.1 GCA_031180405.1 Bacillus sp. (in: firmicutes)
ACGTGGAAGAAGTAGATTCAGCAGTGTTAATTCCCACAGATAAGCCAATTTACATTCAGGAGCCTGCTAGTGGAGGAGAATCAATTTGGTGGTTTAAGCTGCATGACGGATGGAAGCTACTAAAAGAGACTACGGTTGGCGACTTCTTCACAGGCTATTGCGGTGACAGCGACATGCTCGCTTACAGCACTGAGTGGTAGCTAAACAAAACAATCGATTTGTTAAATGGGAGCGCTAATTGTGTAAGTGGCGCTTAGGAGATAAAAAAAGTGATGAAAACAAATTCATTACTCATTTAGTTTCCTGGGAGTGCATTTCCTTGTGATACCACATTAGTAAATTGGTCGTGATTGTCAGTGAACTGGACACAGCAGTGTGAATTAATGCGAGTTCGTTGGTTATCCCATCTTTTTTTGTAGCTTCCAGAATCTCGGGTATCTGTAATAAGTTTTTTTCAAGAAGTTCACTAAGTTTCAATTGAAGTTTTGTATCAAAGTCCATAACCTTTCCTCCGTGTTTTCTTTCTAAAGTAACCAGACCATATTAAGATAGCGCGTTTGAAAAAAATGGAAAACAATTAAGTGAAAACCAGAAATAAATAAACAATTTAACTCAACATTACTTGTGAGAAGGGGAGGATGGAATGCAGCAGACATAATTTTACTAGCGAAAAGATTTAACTCCTGAAAGGAGGCAGGAGTCGAAAATGTTTTCTCGCTATATCGAGACTTCTGACAAAACCGAAGCAATTGAACAGCTGCGTGTCCATCAAATTTCCTTTTATGGCGATTTAGTTATTACCCAAGCTAATACTCTTCTAAAAGCGCCAGTGGGGTTATAGATCTGCATAAACCATCTATCTAGTCCAAGTGGGTAATTTTGAAGCACATATACAGGTTCAAGTTGTTCAATGATCCATCCAGCGCTGATAACCCTCCTAGTACCTTCTGGTGCTGGTATCAAGTTAATATATTCATATGAATATGGTCTAATTTCGATGGGCTGAAACCTGTGGCGCCAAAAGCCATTTCCGAGACTCTCTGTTATACGTACATTTTTCCGACTTAGGGTGATGATTTTTGTCCGTTTTACGCCTCCTTTTTTCACAATCTTGGATGATGATCTTTTTTTCTTTTTCATGTTTTCACCTTCTACACTAATTTAAGTTTCGTAGGATCAACATATGAAGAAAAAGAGATAATGCTTGGACTAATTTACATGAGTTAAAAAAATGGGGGAATTCAATAATTAGAGCTCAGACTGAACAATTTGAACCCAAGCTGCTGTAGGCTATTTAACACAAGAGAAAGTGTGATGAACTATAAATCCTTTTTATCGATTAACTTGGTAAGCAGGTCTTCGATTCTCTGTAAATGTTGATTGGTTTGTTTAAGCATATAATACAAATTCACAAGTGAGATCATTACGACAAACCCAAAAATTAGCTCCATTTTAATATCGCTCCATTTGGTAATAGTTGGGTAATTTGTACCTTTGTGAATGATAGCATGAAAGTGAAGAAATCGCGATATTAACACACTATTTTGGGAGTCAATTAAAAGAGACAAAAAAAGAAGCCCCCAAATGGGAGCCCGTATATATGTTCGCCTAAACTAAATTATATCACGGGCTTACCGCGAGGGGGAATTGGAAAGATGAGCGCACAGGTACAAGAACAATTGTCATTTCTGCAACCGATTAATGAGAGAGAAGTCAGAAAAGCAGTTGTGAAAGAATTGAAGTCGTACAAAGCCCTCCGTGTTGCTGTTCAGAACAAGAAAGAGCAAGAGGAGAAGGGCATCGATCAATTATTCCCTCGGCTGCAGCTTTCAGAGACACAGAATGAGTTGAAAGCGAAGCAGATAGAGAGAGCACTCGAGTATTCGCTCGATGAGGTAGAGCGACAAATCATCGAAGAGAAGTATCTCAGCACGTCCAGGGTGAAGGACATCAATGTATATCTGGAATTAGGTCTGACAAAAGATCAATTCTACACAAAAAAGAAAGAGGCAATTATGCAAATTGCTACGGCACTTGGGATGATCTGAGTGCTGTTTTATTTTCATAACGTTCGTTCCGCTAACGGGCAGGATTCAAGAATAATAGTGGGTGAAAACAATGCTAGGTAGAAACTCTACCTATTGTATTCAAAATTCGAGCAAAGGAATAGAACCTGAGGTGGATTGTTTGGGAAAAAGATATGACTGAATAATTAAGCGAACCTTTATTTGTTTATGGTTAAATCTAACAAAAATGATTATAATTAAAAGTGGTCAGATTCTTAATCTAGGGAATATTCGAAATAGCGTATAGTGATATAAATTATCCGGACATGTGAAATTCTGCTAAACAAGTACGATGTACTTATATTTCTAAATTTACGCACAAGGGAGTGAACCGTATGGTGGTTGGAGAGGATTATGTTATTCAAGGTGCAATTAATATCTTTTCATCAGAAATGGATTTCTCGGAATTCCACTTCGAAGTAAACTTAGAACTTCTACCAAAATACAATGAAGATGAAAATCAAATTGCTCTTTACGGTACTCTAAAAACAGATCGTGATGGAATTATCAAAGAAGACTCATTAAACTACAAGCTTTTAGATTTTCCTGCAGGCGTCAGAAAAGAGATCCGGGAAACGATCAAAAGAAAAATTAAAGAGTATATTCGTACAAATGTCGATTTCACCGAGATATCCGGAATGAGTCGTGTAATAGATTATATTATTACTCATAATCACCACCTTACGAAATTCGAGTATCGAGTATCGGCATACCCTTATACAGAAGAAAGAAGTATTACAAAACAACCTTCAAAAAAATTACGTTTTGGTACCCCTCAGGAAAGATTCTCCTGTAATTATGTAAATATCTCGGTGTATGAAGACAAAGTTGTACTTCATTGCGCAACAGAAGGTTCCAGGAAACACGAGGCCAAAATAGATCGATATAAAGAAAAATCCTTGGAACAAAGCATTATGAATGCACTTGTTGCATGGTCATCATATTTTGATTAAATAGACACCCAGCTTCTACATCAGGCGATTCTAAATATTCATTGAACCTATTAAAGCCTCCCGCAGTGGAGGCTTTTGTATTGGGGATAACAGTTTAAGGTCACTCTATGATTTAGTTAACGGGTTCGATAGCTAAATTGAAAACCACTTTATAGGAGCAAAAACTCGACAAAAAGTAGGATAATACCCGGATAAAACCCGGACAAAATCAAGGATAAAAGGCAGGACGATTTGAAATTGTGTAATCGGTAATCTTTAGTCAAGAGCAAGTAACATCTGCTCTTGGGAGATACCGTCTATCCCTTATCAATGGCGTACCGGTACATGTCGAATGGATGATGAAAGCTGTTGGTTTATCCAAGCAGAGCAG
>JAPSLU010000394.1 GCA_031180405.1 Bacillus sp. (in: firmicutes)
TTATAGTTATCAGGTAATTGTTCCATTAACGTAAGCTTTACTTCTGAAGCAATGATTTGATCATAAACTTGTGTGATGATGATATGTCCTTTTAGCTGAAGCATATCTCTTTGTAAATCAAAAGCATCGACAAGCTGGAATCCTTCTATCGGGTCAATCTCTAAGGCCTGGAAGGTTGCATCTATAAAGCTTTGTCCACCTTCTATTTTAATAGTAAACCCCTTTTCTCTTCCTTCAATTAATAAGAGCTGAACCGTTTTTTCTGCAACAAGTGGATGACCTGGCACTGCATAAATCACATCCATGTCAATTGCTTTCGATAGGAGGTTATAAACAATGGTTTGATATACTTGTTCAAAATCATCATTTTCTTCATAAATTGCATCAAAGGATTCATATTGTATTTGTCCCTCTAACTCGCTTATAACAGGATGTTCTTTTGTTCGTAAAAATAGGTTTTTCGCTTGAGTCAGTAACCGATAAACACCAAAAGGTAACTGATTAAGATCACCGGCTCCTAGTCCCACAATTGTAATTGATTTTGCCATCTATATACCTCTTTTCTATTTGAAAAGTTTATGAATTACTGGAATGTACCCCATTTCTGATTTCGTAAAAACACTTGTTTTTACGATTGATAATGCATAGATAATTCCACCTATAAGTGACCCACTTAAAGCTATAATGGTTGAATATGTGCGAGTTTCAGCGCCCACAAAAAAGTCAAAGAGAAATAATCCACATTTAAGAATGCCGACCATAATAAGAACAGAAATCCCTACCTGACCCGTTACTTTGATGTATGGAAAAGTAAAACCCTTCATTTTTATGAAAATCAACATTATAACTGCAACAATGAAATATGATCCTAATGTAGATAGAGCAGCGCCAAGCACACCAACACTTGGAATAAGAAGCAGATTTGCAAGGTATTTACATCCTACACCGATTACAACCGAAATAGCTGGAATAAAAGTATGTCCTAACCCTTGCAACACAGCAAACATGGTCAAGCATATCGAAGTAAATAGTATAGAAGCACTTAAGATCATTAGTACTTCTGAACCAGATACATTTTTAAATAGCATAACATTAATTGGCTTCATTAAAACAATTAAGCCTGCAGATGCTCCGGCACCAATACTTAAACATAATTTCAATGAAAGCTGGACCTTTTCCTGTATAAATAATGCTTTCTGTTGTATTTTTGCATTGGCTATAACAGGAACAATTGAAAGCGCAAACGAGGTTGCAACAATTGTACCTAGTTGTATTAAGGGTTGTCCCCGATCATACACACCCTTTGTTACCTTTGCGTGCTCCCCATCCATTCCTCCATTGATTAGTAAGGCATATAAGTTTATAGCATCAACAAGTTGAATAAGAATAAGTAATAAGCTACTCACACCAAAGGTGAAACTGTGCTTTACCAGGGTCCATACTATTTTTTTCGTTTGAATAGAAGCAGAAATATTCCATTGTAACATTCTACATTCTCGATTTCGCCTCCAAAATAAGAGAAGGATTATATATCCCGATAGACTTCCTATAACCGATGATAACAGAGCGCCCCATCCGGCTTTATATAGATCATAGCCTAAATGAATCAATATGTATGAGCTAAACAAAATAAGAGAAACTCTTATCCCCTGTTCCACCACTTGAGATACAGCTGTTGGCTGCATATTTTGTTCAGACTGAAAGTAACCTCTAAAAACAGAGACAAATGGAACGATTAAGAATGAGAGCGAGGCGATTCGGATAAGTGGTGCTAAGGCTTTGTCACCCATTATAGAAGAAATAGGGTTGGAATATATGTATAAAAGCAAAAATAATGCAAAAGTGAAGATTGCAAGATAAATGAAAGTAACCGTTATAATTTTCGACCGTATATGCTTAGATTGCCCATATCCGTGATCACTCATTACTTTTGATATCATAACAGGAAATCCTGACGTGGCTAAAACAACGCTCATCCCATAAAATGGATACACCTGCTGATAAATATAAAAACCGATATCCCCAACTATATTCTGGTACGGAACACGGTAAGCAGCACTTAAAATTTTCGTAACCAAACCTGCAATTGTTAGGATTATTACACCGCGCAATGCTAAATTCATATGACTTTTTTCCGCGTTCATTCTATCTCCCCTCTGAAACCTCTATTTCCAATTATAGCATATTAGAAAAGCGCAAGGCGCCTTGGTCAGCCCTACCTGTATTTTACTTTAAAACCCATAAAAAGAGGTAGCGTTTACCGCTACCCCACTCTCAACTATTGTTCCATCTGACGAGCTAGAAATCCTGCAGCTGTTTCTACAGCTTTGTGTTCAACCTCACCAATGGACTGTTCCTTAGAAAGAATGATGACTGCACCAATCGGATCTCCATTTGCAACAATTGGTCCAATTGTATATGATTTAATATCTTCATTTAATCCCTCAACGATCTGGATATCACCAGCATCAGCTTTTAAAACTGAATTTCTTTCTTCCATAACCTTTTCGACAATTTCACTAATGTTCTTATTCATATATTCTTTTTTAGAACCACCAGACACAGCAATGAATGTGTCTCTATCACAGATTAAGACTTGATGTCCTAAACTATCGTATAGGGCATCTGCATATTCTTTAGAAAAATCACTTAGTTCGCTAATCGGTGAATATTTCTTTAGTATGACTTCACCATCGCGATCCACAAAAATTTCTAAAGGATCTCCTTCACGTATACGTAAAGTCCTACGTATTTCCTTCGGGATCACTACGCGACCTAAATCATCAATGCGACGAACAATACCAGTTGCTTTCATCTTATGTTGCCTCACTTTCATCGGATGATAGGAAATTGATGATTGTTGATCCTGTTTATAAATATAAATAAAGAAAATTTCGTTAATGACAGGAGTTTTTCTTTCTATGTAACAATCATCGTTTGTTGAAATTAGTATCCTTCACCAATCGTGTAATATACATCCTAAAAACGGATTTTTTAGGAGAAATTAAAAAGGCAACTATTAAGAATAGCCTATTAAACCATAAATTAAACCTATTTTGCTGAAATTTCTTCCTTTTTCACCTGTGAAAGACCGTTTAATAAATCTGTAATAATCGCCAGCCATTTCTGCACATTTTGGCCCTTCGTATTGATTGTTAGCTTCAATCTACTGCCTTCCATCCCTAATCCCACAACACGTGGGTACTTATTACTTAAGTCAAACAACTTTTGTCCATCAATATGATTACTTGCTTCTTCTTCTATGAGCAACATGATTATATCTTTTTCCTGCTTAATAAGCTCAACTCGTTCTTGAATAGCAAATACTTTTATTTTGGCAATGTGGAAAAGGTATTCGACCTCAACAGGATATTCCCCAAAACG
>JAPSLU010000395.1 GCA_031180405.1 Bacillus sp. (in: firmicutes)
TGCCGGTTAATTGGCGTGTACCCTCTTTTCTGCCTTGATAAGTAATGGTAGTACAAAAAAATTGGCCCAAAAAGGCCAATCTTTTTTATTTAAAAACCATTCATACATTTTAAGCATTTACAAGGCTTTCTCTGAACTCCCGCATAAGACTTGGATCATCTCTAATAATACTTCGTTTGAACATTGTAAATGCAGAAGACGAATGAAGTTGTTCATTAATTTGTAGTTTATAATAATGTTTAAGTTCTTCGGTACCTGCAGTATAGTATCTTTGGAGAGAGTTAAGAAAATTAAGTAATTCCTTAACAAGCTCTTCTCTTATGTAGTGGGATTCAATTGTTTTCATTGGTGTAGTTCCATTGTATACCTTATCAAGCAATTCCGCAGTCAACAATGCTTTTTTATCATCCTTAAGAGCCTGTACTTGCACATTCTTTGTAAAAACAGGTGTTGCCATGCTAAGGTTTATTGCATTTTCAACCTCATCTCCGGCATTTGTACAATTAAGTATATTATCATAATTTTCTTTTTTTATATTGTTGCAATGAGAACATGCCAAAAATAGATTATTCCAATCTAATTTAAGTTGCATGTCGCCTTTATGAGGGATGAAATGTTCAATATTTATTGTTGTTGGGTTTTTATATTCACAAATATAGCATTTATTATGAAAGTCTCTTGTTAAGTTTTCTAGAACACCAGAAGTTCTGTAAGTTCCATTTGCTTTTTTCCGTTCAACAACAAGATCCTCGGGTTCAGGTTGAGATTTAGGAAAATAAATCATTGGTTATCACCGTTCATTATAATTTTCAAGTCTGCAAAAGCTTTCTGAAGTTTTAATTCCTCTGAGTATAAATCAGGAACGTTAGACAAATCCTCATCTAATTCCTGATATCTAAGTTTTTCTTTTTCATTTAAGGTTTTATATTTATTAATTAGACTTTCATATTCTTTCACTTTTTCCTTCACTATGTAGGAGTATTGATCAACTCCTAAGTATTGTTCAACAATAGCTCGGTAAGAGTAATTCGATAAATCATCCTTTACTATAGATTTCTCCAAATCATAAATAGTAACGTTTTCGATTGAATTAATTACAAACGGAGAGTGAGTAGTAACTATAAATTGTATGCTTGGAAAGAAGTCGGATAAAAATTTTAATATTTTCTTTTGAAGACTAACATGTAAATGAGCTTCAATTTCATCAATTAAAACGAAACCTTCAATATCATAAGTTTTCCTATTCTTTCCTTCCATTCTCATTATTAGTTCCGTGACAATATTAAGAATTGATGAGAATCCACTTGAAAGTTCGTTTAAAGTATATGGTTCCTTACCTGGTTCCTTCAATAAGAAATTATAATTCTTGTAATCGAATTTTAACTCAAGATCTTCATTTTCAAAAATCATTTTCAAATTTGATTCTAGGTAAAAAAACCACCTACTAATATCTTCTGCAAAATCAGTATCTCCCTCCCTACTAGCAAACATTTCCTGTGTTTTCAGGTCTACAAGATACTTTACAAAAATTGATCCAATACCCTGATTGATTCCAAAGTTTTTTTCAGGTAGGGATATTTTTTCAACTCCATTGGGAGTAGCCATGTTGGAAAGTCTTGAAGCTGGGAAATACGCGATTAGAAATTCTCCTTCTTTAAACAGTTCAAAGATATCATTACCTAAATTAATATCGAGGTCTAACTGGGAAGTATGTTCATTAATGCTATTAGAAAAGTTTTGGATATGATACTTTACTTCATTAAGTTGATTTCTTAAATTTTCTAATTCAGAATTACTTAAATCAGGATTTTCAAGTTGTTTCTGTATAAACTCAGATCGTTCTTCTTCTCTCTTTAAAGCATCTTTCCAAACTCGTAGGTTTGAAAGAGGATATTTCTCAAAAAGAAAAAGATATTGCATAATGCTTTCTAGTAAAGATGTCTTACCAGAACCATTTCTTCCTGTAATAATTAAATGCTTTTTTTCTTTGTTAGAAATAGGAATAACTTTATTAATATGATGACGAACTCTTTTTATATTAATACTTGAAATATAATGTTCATTCATTTTAATTCTCCTTCTAAGTTAATCTGATTTCCAAACTATCAAACAATAGTAAAATTATACCAAAATTAAACATTTATACAATACTTAACTAAAATAAAAAAATGCAACGATTATTCATTGCATTTTAGAAATCCACGTTAAACAATTTCGGCCCTTCGTTCCAATTTTGTTCCTTTATAGGAAATGGAAGAACTAAATTTCATTTTAAATTTTCTTTGGTGAAAACCATGCACAGTGTCCCTACATCAGTACAATATCTCCCTCCTGCTTTCGGTAGTGGTTTAAAACACAAGGACAGGCTTATGCTTATATAACAAAACGCAGCCTGACTTGAAACAATCGGCTACTTTGGCACGTATATTTAGTATTTCGGTGGATGAATTAATTAACTGGGAGGAATCATAGGAATGAAAAAATTATATGTATTACTTTTAGGTGGAGCGTTATTAACCGGTTGTGGAGCTGAAGAAACAGCACAACCAAAAGAAGAAAAGCCCAAAGTTGAGGAACAGGCAAAGATAGAAAAAAAACCTAAAAAAGAAGAAAAGAAAGAAAAAGATATTAAAATTTCGGATGATGCCTTTAATTTTGCGAAAGATGTTATAGGAGATTATGAGCAAGTTAGTGACTCTTTAGTTGAAGTAAATGGTGATAAAGTTACAATGGTCATTGTTGTTGGTGCTGCCACTAATGAAGAAACTACAAAATCTTTAGCAGATAATTTTGTAAGGGCATTAGCTTCAGGTGTTAATATGTATGGTAATGTAGAATTACAATCACCAGATAAGGATTCCCTAGGTGAATTGTGGGAGCATTTTGATTTACAGATTGGGGTAGGTTCAGGGCCAGATAACTTCATTGCCCAGGGCGCTAAAGCAAGCACAGCATCCAAAATAAAATGGTAAAGGAATAAATGAATGAAAGTAATAATCCAAACAATCCTTAATGTGGAAGGAAACCGAGGAATTAGAAATGGAGAATTTTATGTAAGGGATAGTGAGTTTAAAAAGGACCCCGATTTTGCTGTTGCAGTAGTCGCTTATGAATGGATCCAGCATCAATGGCGTGAATCCGGCTGCAGGGATATGATCATTGAGAAGGTTACTTGGAATGAGGAGAATGATATTACTGAAGATGTGAAGCAGATTAGGCCGGTTATAAAGGATGATGATTTGCCGTTTTAATCTTTATATTATAGAATGAGAATGCCACGCTAAAGTTGCTATGACTAGATAAGCCCTTTCTTCGGATGGGGCTTTTTATATTGCCTGCTGGCTTAAAGTTGG
>JAPSLU010000047.1 GCA_031180405.1 Bacillus sp. (in: firmicutes)
TTTGTTGGTAAAATTTTCTCAACCCTAGCAATAGAACCATCAACACTCTCTTTTTCAAGAATGGTCTTAAATACTTCTCCAAGAGCAAAAAGTCCGACTGCAACCGTTAGGAACTCAATCCCTGAATAAAGAACTGGTACATCGTAGGTAAACCTTGCAACACCTGAAACATTGTCCATACCAATTGTAGCGATTAACAGTCCTACAACAGTCATTATTAATGCCTTTGTTCTTGATTTACCTGCAAGTCCACTTACTGCACAGAGACCTAAAATCATTAATGAAAAATATTCTGCAGGTCCGAAAGATAAGGCCACACTTGATAACGGCTCAGCTAAAAGTGTTAACCCAATCAGTGCGACAATCCCAGCAACAAATGAACCGATAGCTGCGATTGATAAGGCAGCTCCGGCCCTGCCTTGCTTTGCCATCTGATACCCATCTAGTGCTGTCACAACAGATGATGATTCACCAGGTGTATTTAATAAGATCGATGTAGTTGACCCACCATACATTGCACCATAATAAACACCTGCTAATAATATAATCGAACTCGCTGCTGCTGATTCGGGATCTAGGCCCCCGGTTAGAGTTGCAGTCACAGGTATTAAGAGAGCAACACCACTCATGGGCCCAATTCCAGGTAATACCCCAACCGCTGTTCCTATCAGAACCCCAACAAATGCGAATAATAAGTTATGCCACTGTAACGCTTCTGCAAAACCATTTGCTAAAAATTGAAATGTATCCATTTATTTCACCCCACTTCTAAAACCAAATTGGCAATCCTGGAAGTGATCCTTCCAATATCTCGACAAATAAATAGTAAACTCCACCTGAGAAACAAGCTGCTATAACTGCAGATTTCACCATATTTTTCTGATCCATAACCAAGAAGCTAATGAATAAGAAGAGAAAAGTTGTGATTATAAATCCGACTTTTTCAATAAAAAATGCATATAGTAGTGCTGAACCTAAAATAATGAAAAAGCGTTTATAATCTACCTGCTCCATTCCTATTCGAGTAATTTTATACTTAAATGTCTCATAAAATAATCGAATGCTCAGTAAAACTAAGATACTACCTAATATCATTGGAAACATGTCTGATCCAACATTGCTTCCGTAAGAACTTTCAGATATTTTTCTACTTTCAACAATAAAGAAGATTCCTACGATCATAAAGAAACTACTAGTGTATCGATCAAACGTCTTATTCATGATGAACACCACCTTTTATATAGAAAAGGAGGGAATCCCTCCTTCTCGCTTATTATTTTTGCATTTCTAACGCAGTAAGTAGCTCTTGAACGACAACGTTTTGCTCATCTAAGAATGACTTAAAGTCAGTAGAGTTTTTATATTCACCTTCCCAACCGTTCAACTTGACTTCTTCAATCCAAGCCTCACTTTCTGAAAGCTCTTTTAGTGCTTTATCCCAAAAAGCAATTTCCTCTTCTTTCAATTCCTTTGGTCCAAAGACTCCTCGCCAGATTGTAAACTCTGCATCAATACCAGCTTCTTTAAATGTAGGCACATCAGCTAAGTCTCCAGAAAGACGTTCTGTTGAACTCACAGCCAAAACCTTAACCTTTCCTGATTTTACATATTCTCCAATAGCTGAGGCATCTGTTGCAATTAAATCTGCATTCCCACCTAGTAAAGCGGCTATTGCTTCTCCACCGCCATCATAGGAGACATATTTTACAGACTTTGGATCAATACCATTTTTATAAGCCGGTAACACAGCAACTAAGTGATCCATGGAACCAGGAGCTGATCCACCTGCAACTGTCACCTTCGTTGGATCAGCTTTTATTGCCTCTAATGCTGATGAAAGATCATTAAAAGGCGAATCACTTTTAACAACAATTGCACCATAATCTTTTGTAAGTTGAGCTAACGGGATTGTATCTTCATATCCATATGGACTATTTCCTTCTTTTTTCTCATGGTTAATGAGAATTGGAGGGGAGCTGATCATCAATTTATACGGATTATTTTTTTCCTGTGTCGCAAATTCAGCCATATAAACAGCTCCACCACCACCAGGCTTATTTTCTACTGTTAATGTTTCTTCAACTAATTTTGTTTCTGTTAGAACTTTTGCCAGCGACCTTGCTGTTAAATCCCATCCGCCACCAGCACCAGAAGGAGCTACTAATGTAATAGGTTTTTCCGGGTAATTGGATGCGCTTTCATTTTTTCCGGCTGTTTCCTTATTTCCACCACAAGCTGCCAACATGAGAGTTAGTAATCCTAATACGATAAGCATAATTGATTTTTTCATTGTACATCCCCCTTGTTTTTTTAAATCATACTCTTTGAACTTGCCCGGTGATTTTCACTCCATTAACTTATTACTAGAAAACAACAATCCACTTTAACAAAGGCCAAAATAAAAAGACAGCTAATTGGAAGCGCTGTCTCAAAGTTAACAGAATCTTTAGTTTTAGAGAATCTTATTGTTATAAGTTCAATTAAACGCAAAAAAAGCATTTTGTTCATAAAAATCATGTCCTGATACGAAAATATCTTCTTTCAGGTCTTCCGACATTTCCATATACTAGCTCAGCATAAATCAATTTCTTAGAGATTAGATATTCTAAATATCGCCTAGCTGTTGAGCGGCTAACGCCAGACTTTTTACTTAACATTTCTGCTGTAATTCCTTCTTGAGTAATCATTGTAATTGATTCTACCACTTTATTTAATGTGAGAGGATCGATACCTTTTGGTGCCCCTTCTTCTTCAACAGAACGGCTTTCCTTTTTTGTATTCCCCCATAACCCAGAGATTTCTTCTTGTGATAATTGTTTAGTAGTTTGTAATTTTTCTAATTTTACTTGATAGCTTTGTAATGTTAATTTAAATCGGTCAAACGTAATAGGTTTAACGATATAATCAGATACTCCGTTTCGTAAAGCACTTCCGACAACTTCAACTTCTGTAGACGCAGTAATCATAATGATATCAATCGTAGGATATGTTTGTCGTATGAACTTTACTATTTCAGTCCCCTTCATATCTGGCAAAAATACATCTAAGAGCACAAGCTGGGGTTGAATAATTTCTAATAACTCCAGTGCTTCAGAACCTGTTGTTGCAATAGCCACAACATCAAAGCCTTCCACTTTTTTTGTAAAACGACTATTAATTTCAGCAATTCTTGTGTCATCCTCAACAATCAACACTTCAATTTTCACTCTTCTTACCTCCCTTTGGTATCGCAATAATAAACAAAGCTCCACCTAATTCCCCTTTTTCAATTGCAATCGTCCCATTCATTTCCTTTACTAACTCATTTGCTCGACTTAAGCCAAGACCACTGTTTTGCCCCTTTTTAGTAGTAAAACCTTTTTGAAAAATAGTCGATAGTAACCGCTGATCAACACCTGGTCCCGAATCCTCCACTTCAATTAAAAGATCATCTCCCATATCCGTCATAAATAATCTAACGCATCGCTCCTGATTTTCTAATTTAATTAACGCTTCAAGGGCATTCGTAATAATGTTTCCTAATATCGAAACCAAATAACTACAATCAATTTCCTTTGACAGTTTTTCTAGACTACTTTCTCGATCCACCTCAAACGTAATTTTCAGCTCTTTTGCTCGGTTATAAAATCCTAAAATAATTCCACCCAGCCATGGATCTTTGATCTTTTTCATTAAAAACTGAACAAAGTCCTTCTGATGCTCCGTTTCTTGATGGATAAGAGCAAGTGCTTCCTCATTTGAGCCTAACTGTATTAATCCAGAAATCGTGTAAAGAAGATTATTAAATTCATGTGTTTGAGCTCTTAATGCCTCTGTATATCTCTTAACCTGTGACAATTCCTCTGTTAGTTGATCGATTTCTGATTTTAGTCGAAAACTTGACACAACACCAATAACTTCATCACCATACTTAACAGGGATTCGGTTAGCAATAATTATTTTATCCCTAATTTCTATTTGCCTATCAAGTTGCTTTTCTCCATTTTCAAGAACCTCTAAAATAGAGGTATTTGGGATTACTTCTGTTATAGATACACCCTCTACTTCTTTCTCCAGATCTAACGATAATATTTCATACGCAGTTTGATTGATAATAAGTATCTTTCCTTCGTTATTAATAACGATAATGCCTTCTCTCACAGACTCGATAACAGCATTTCTTTGTTTAAATAATGTAGCAATCTCCTCAGGTTCGAGCCCAAACATAGTTTTTTTGATTCTTTTTGAAAGAATAATAGAGCCTATTGTAGCTATGATTAATGCACTAAAGGCAATCCAAATAACTGGTTTTGAATAGTCTGTAATTGTGTTTTCTACATCATCAATGAGAAATCCAACTGAAACAACCCCAATGATTTGTCCATCATTTACTACAATTGGTACTTTTCCTCTTAAGGAAGGACCAAGCGAACCCGTTGCTTTTGATACATACGATTCACCATCTTTTAAGGCTTTATTATTGTCACCGCCTACCATCTTTTTCCCAATTCTTTCAGGTATGGGATGGGAATAACGAATACCATTTTTATTTCCGACGACGATATATTCAGCTCCAATGTCCTCTCTAATTTTTTCAACTACAGGCTGAATAAACTCTGAAGGATTTTCTTTATTAAAAGCATTTTGTATTTCAGGCATATTTGCAATCGTAGTCGCAATATGTAATGCCCGTTTACTCAACTGCTGCTCGACCGTTTTTGAAAGAGTCGTATAATATAAAATACTAGATAAGAAGATGATTAGGATCATCAGGGTAATGGCAAAAAGACTAATTCGCAAATACAATTTTAGACGCATATTTTTCATCCGTTATCACCTATTCATCCATCGTAATCGTTTTCATTTTTTTGAATTGTTTTTATTTTATAAGATGTGATCCAATTTGTCATGATTAATTTTCCTGTTACAAAAGTTAATCATATGAAAAAACTCTTAAGTACCATCTCCTATATTAACTACAAAGTAACTTTGGACAGTAGTTATATAAGATATGGACTTAAGAGTCTTTACCTATTCATTCTCTTGGAGACTATCTTCTTCCTTATATAAATCTTTTCTTGCTACGCCTGATTCATGAGCAGCTTTTACAACAGCCTTTCGTACTTTTTCTACTACCTTTTGATTAAAGACACTAGGTACAATATAAGTTTCACTTAATTCATCATCAGAAACTACATCTGCTATTGCTCTCGCGGTTGCAATTTTCATCTCTTCATTGATTTCTGAAGCACGACAGTCTAATGCACCTCGGAAGATTCCTGGAAAACATAGAACATTATTAATCTGATTTGGGTAATCCGACCGTCCAGTTGCCATCACCTTAACAAAAGGTTCTGCTATCTCAGGATCAATTTCTGGATCTGGGTTTGCTAATGCAAAAACGATTGGATCCTCGGCCATTGATTGTAAATGATCGACTGTTAGAACACCTGGTGCAGAAACTCCAATAAATACATCTGCATCTTTAATGACATCTCCCAATGAACCACTTAGGTTATTTGGATTTGTCATTTGAGCAAAAGCAGTCCAATTTTGGTTTTCATATGTCTCATTCCGATGAATAGCTCCCATACGATCAACACCTATAAGGTTACGAACACCAGCGGCAAGTAGCATTTTTGCACAAGCTGTCCCAGCAGCACCTATACCATTTAACACAACTTTAATATGCCCAATATTCTTCCCAGTTAGCTTCAAGGCATTATAAAGTCCTGCTAACAATACAACGGCTGTTCCATGCTGATCGTCGTGAAAAACAGGAATATTTAATTCTTCTTTAAGCTTCTCTTCAATTTCAAAGCATCTTGGTGAGGAAATATCTTCTAAATTAATGCCTCCGAAAGCAGGTGCAATCGCTTTAACTATACTGATAATTTCTTCTGGATCTTTTGTGTCGAGACAGATTGGAAACGCATCCACACCAGCCATTTGTTTAAATAGCATAGCCTTTCCTTCCATGACTGGCATAGCAGCAAGTGGGCCAATATCCCCAAGTCCTAGTACTGCCGTCCCATCTGATACAACAGCTACTGTATTTCTCTTAATCGTCAACGAGTGAGCTTTTTGTGGTTCATCTGCTATGGCATGACAAACTTGAGCAACCCCTGGTGTATAGACTCTTGATAAGTCATCACGGTTTTTGATTGGATTTTTCGGAGTAATTTCTATTTTGCCTCCAAGATGTAAAAGAAATGTTCGATCTGAAACCGAAATAACCTTAACACCTTTTAATAAATCTAGAACATCCATAACGTTCTGACCATGTTTTTGATTTTTTACTGTAATGGTGATATCACGTACTGTTTGTGTTTTGCTAGTAGAGATAACATCAATACCTATTATATCACCGCCAACTTCACCTATAACTTTTGCAATTTCACTAAATGTGATTAAATTTTTTTGAAAATGTAATCTAATAATAATATTTGTGCTAGCATTGCTTAATTGTGACATCTCGATCTAACCTCCAAACTTTCGTTTAAGGGGGATATTAGAACTACACTGTTTACATCCTAACTTATTTAAATACAAAGGTTTTGAAAGCGCTTTAACACCCCTATTTTCATTCTAGTACAACTTCTTCTACTTGTAACTGTTTTTTAACTTTTTATTTTAAAAATCATTTTGTTTATTTTATTCAAACAAAAAAGCTGCCTCCACATTAATGGGGAGCCAGCATAACTATATTATGAATGAACAGCTTCTAAGACTTTATCGTTAAAATATACTACATGCGAGAGAATCGTTCGACCTTTCATCTTCTTCAGAGATTGTTTCGCCTCTTCTTCATTATCAAACTCAAACATTTTTATATTCTCTTCATCATATAAGGTTATTACCCACATTTTCCTGATTTGCCTCCAATAATAAGCGGATTTAAAAGTATTATATACTTCCTTCAAGAATAATATCTCTAATTTTACATATTGTAAATAGCTAGTTGCATAATTTATATAATGTTCAAATTTCAACAAAAAAAGGCGCCAATATCGACGCCTTTTTCTCATCCTACTTCTAACATATTAAATTGCGCTTTCACAAGACCATAGTAGATACCCTTTCGTTCCATTAACTGTTCATGGTTTCCTTGTTCCATAATGTGACCATGATCCAAGACAATGATATTATCAGCCTCTCGTATGGTTGAAAGTCGATGAGCAATCATGATCGCAGTTCTTCCCTTTAAGAGTGTTCTTAATGCATGTTGTATTTTTAATTCTGTTTCGGTATCAATACTTGCCGTTGCTTCATCCAAAATAATGATTCGCGGATTCGCAAGTAAGGCTCTAGAAAATGAAATAAGCTGCCTTTCCCCCACTGACAAGACATTACCTCGCTCTTCGACTTCAGTAAAATATCCATTTGATAAGTTTTTAATAAAATCGTCTGCTCCAACTGCTTTTGCAGCTTTGATGACTTCTTCATCTGAAGCTGTTGGACATCCGAAGCGAATATTCTCAATAATTGTCCCTGAAAAAATAAAGGTGTCCTGAAGTACTACGCTAATTTGTGATCTAAGTTTCTCAATTGAAAGATCCTTAATATTTACATCATCAATTTTCACTTCTCCAGAGGTTGCGTCGTAAAAACGACTGATTAAGTTAGCAATTGTTGTTTTACCTGATCCTGTATGCCCCACTAAGGCGACCGTTTGCCCCGCATCAATTTTTAATGAGATATTATTCAATGCTTTACGTGAAGTATCATAAGCAAACTCAACTTCTTCAAAGGTTATTTTCCCTTCCATTTTAGATAAGGAAATCGGATTTTTGGAATCAGATACAATTGGCTTTTCATCGAGAAATTCAAAAATGCGTTCTGATGATGCCATCCCCATAAGTAATTGGTTATAAACCTGACCTAATCGTGAAATAGGCTCCCAAAACATTCCCAAGTAAAAAGCAAACGATACGAATGTTCCGATTGAAATGGTTTCATTTGCAATTAAACTAGCACCATATGCTATTAAAATAGCGGTACCAATTGCATTTGTCATCTCAACCATTGGAGTGAACATAGCGTTCCGCTTTGTTGCACTCTGCCAAGCTTTGAAATTTTCAGTATTAACACCATCAAAAAATTCTATATTCTCTTTTTCCTGTGTAAAAGATTGAGTGACTCGAATTCCTTGAATGGACTCATTTAAATGTGAGTTTAATTTCGATTGCTTTAACCTAACTGTCTGCCAAGATCGACGTATTTTTTTCCTTAGACTTGTAGAAATAAAAAACATAAGCGGCACTATAATCAGAATCGCAAAAGTAAGTTGTGGACTTAATGTAAATAATAGAGCAACTACACCTATTAGAAGGATACAATCCATTAAAAGATTAATAACCCCGCTTGTAAACAATTCCTGAAGTGAATTAATATCATTCATGATTCTGACTAGAATAGATCCTGCCGAACGTTGATCAAAAAATCGATGTGACAATGACTGAACATGTGTGAATAAATGTTTTCGAATATCATATATCACATTTTGACCTAGCATATTCATCCACTTTATGCGAAATGTATTTACAATATATGATATTACATATAGCCCTGCAATTGTCAAAACTAAAATCGTTAACAAATTGATATCTTTGTTTGCAATGGCATAGTCGAGTGTGTACTTCCCTATTAAAATAGGAGCAACTAATCGTACCAATGCTGAAATTAGGACTGCAACAAATGCTGACGGAAGTAAGGTTTTTGAATAGGGCTTTAAATAACTGAATAGTCGCCACATTTGCTGCCAGTTAAATGGTTTATCAATAATTGTATCTGTGGAGTAGTGAAACCTCTCCATAATTCTTGATTTTTTCTCTTTATTATCCATTCTTCCACCTACCCTACGGTTGACTGCAAGACAGCCTTTTGATCCTTGTATTGAATGTCATAGATTCGTTTATAATATCCATCGTTCCTAATAAGTTCATCGTGTTTTCCTCTTTCCATAATTAAACCGTTTTCAAGAACAAGGATTTCATCTGCATGTTTTAATGATGAGATACGATGGGCAATGATAAAGGTGGTTCTACCCTTCATGACTTCTTTTAATGCTTTTTGAATATTGAACTCTGTCGTCATATCTACAGCGCTCGTTGAATCATCTAGAATAAGGATGCTCGGATCCATACAAATCGCTCTCGCAATAGCAATTCTTTGCTTTTGACCACCTGATAATCCTAGACCTCTTTCACCAAGCATCGTATCATAGTCATTTGGTAATTCCATAATAAAATCATGTGCTTGAGCTCTTTTCGCTGCCTCAATAATCGTCTCCATCGATGCATCAGGTCGACCATAGCAGATGTTCGCCTTTATCGTAGACGAGAATAAAAACGACTCCTGTAATACAACACCAATATTTGATCGAAGTGTTTTTAGTGAATAATCTTTAATTTCTCTCCCATCAATTAAAATTTGACCACTTGTCGGAGTATAAAACCTTGTTAAAAGCTGAGTTAAACTTGTTTTACCTGATCCAGTCGCACCAATTAATCCAATTGTTTTACCTGATGATACTTCAAATGAAATTTTGTTGAGCGCAAGTTCATCTTCATCTTTATATCGTAGGCTTACATGATTGAACGTTACGTTTCCATTTAGTTGAGTAACAGGTGCAAGTCGTTCCATATCTCGAATACTTTCATCAGCTTCAAGTATTTCAAGTAATCTCTCTCCTGAAGCTTTAGATTGGGAAAACAAGTTGATAACAAATCCTAAATGCATAATCGGCATCATCAAATACCAAACCAAACTAAAAAAGGCAACGAGCTCACCCGGTTTCAGATTATCTCGGATAACCAACACACTTCCATACGCAAGTAAGGCAACGACACAAATATTACCGATCAATTCCATAAGTGGGAAAAACTTAGCCCAGACAAAAGAAGTGGTGAGTGATTTTGCCTTATAATCACCATTTGCTTGATTGAATTTACCAATTTCAAAGTCTTCTCTAGAAAGAGCTTTAACCGTTTGTATTCCACTTATATTTTCTTGTACATTCGTATTTAGCTTTCCAAATGATTCACGAATATTTCGAAAAGCTGGATGTACCCTTTTATCAAAGTGATAGACCGCAACAGCTAAAAACGGTAATGCAGCGATCGTAACTAAAGTCAGTGGTACGGAATAAATAAACATAACCGTTAGAGTTCCACATACTAATAGTAAAAAGCGAACAAGCTCTGAAAAACCGAAGGATAAAAAGAAACGAAATCCCTCTACATCCGCTGTTAGCCTCGACATTAAGTCCCCTGTTTTGGCATTATCATAATACATAAATGGAAGGCGTTGTAGCTTTTCATACAATGCATTCCGAAGACGGTAAACAGATTGAATACCAAACATATCTCCTAAATATTGATGAAAAAATGCAGATCCCCCTTTTACAACCATTAAAGATAAAAACCCACCAACAATCCATGGAATGTATTGATATTGTCCCTTTAATACAACTTCATCAATTGTAAGTTGCAGAACAATAGGGTAGACCACCGTAATGGTTGTGATAAATAACACAAAAAACAACGACCATAAGAAATACCTTTTATATGGCCAATAAAAGCTTTTCAGCTTTTTAAAGGTTTCCATATATACCCTCCCCGTTTGATGTTCCAATTGTTTTTAATCACATTATCTATAAATATAACGTGATACGTTTAAATATATCGGGAATCGAAATATTTTTCCATATATTTCTCTGAATCTTTCCAAAAAACAGTCTATTGATATAAAAACACTCCTCCAAAAGAATGATTTGAAAAACTAGGCATGTCGAAGCATAATGGCGAAAGTCTTATTTTTCTTAAAGTAATGTCCATAGAAATTTTAACCTTACTAATAGTATAAAAAAACTCCCTCCACATCTTGTAACGATATGCAGAGGAAGCTTTTTAATGTTGTTTTATTAACCTATTTGTTTATTTATGTTGTCTAAATAGTCTCGAAACAGTAAATGGCTTTCCACCATTGACTTTCAATGGGAACCACATGAAGATGAGATTTTCGTTGGTGAAAAGGAATTCCAAAAAAATTACTCCTGCGTAAATAATGAGGGATATTTGTTAGAATACTGATCATAACTACAATAAAAAACTGACTAAATGGTAGCTACTCATTATAAACCGGTAGATATACATATATAGTGTTCGCAAACTTGTGTGGGATAAATTCAAGAACATATTTTAAGTCAATCGTGATATCTATAATTGGTTTTGCAGCAAGGCCATGTACAGATGTACTCCCCACATGTTCAATAGCAGGATCTATTTTTCCCAAAATAGATAAAATATCATCTTTATCATTTTCAAATTGTCTAGGCCAATCTTCATTATATTCCGAAAGCGATATTTTCATTTGTACTTGAGGCTCTCAATTCTTTGGTTATTTTATGATAAACTATGAGGGTATATTTTTATTTGAAGGATGTGGTAAGGTGAAAAGGCTAAAAATAGTTATCCCTATTACTGTCATTGTTTTTATATTCGCCATTAGAATACTAGATCAAAATTATGGAGAAGAAATTTCGATACAAACAAGAACAATTATTTCGCTCGGTGGAGCTCTTTTTTCTGGTATCATCACATATTTTCTTTTTCCAGTAAATCAAAATCAAAAAAATTGAGATGTCACTCGAAGGATAATCCCACTAAACTATCCTTCGATACATTTGCTAGAATCACTTCTATCCTAAATCCCTTTAAAAGCAGTGACCCCAAATATATCATCCCGTGTATATCCATTTAGGTGAATATCTAAATCATGAAATAAACGGTGAAGAGCAATCATCGCTTTTCGATTATCATTTTCAACAACTTTTTTTGCCAAATTTTCAATTTGTATAAAGTCATCGTATAAGTCCTTATTGTTAATTTCGATTCCTTCTAAGGCTTCAATAATCTCTAGAGCCTTATCTTTTTGTTCTTTATAATTAGCAGTATTTACTCTACCCCAACAGAGAGTGACATTATAAAATTGATGAAAGTCTATAATAAATTCGTGTCCATCAGAATACTCTCCACTTTTAAATGAAATGATATCTTTTGAAGTTGGCTCATGTACCACATCTGTCGGGACATCCTTCTTCATTTCGTCCTGATCTTTTTGCAGAATAGCCTCATTTGCTATCTTCACTTGATTTTTATCTCCAGATGAAAAAAGAGCAAAGCCTCCCAAACTACCAATAGCAATCAATAGGATTCCAATCGGTACTATGTGCTTCCATTTTTTCTTCAATACTACACCCCTTTCACTTTCCCCATTATTTATCTTTATACCTTATAGTAACAATGGATATCATGAGGAATCAATCATTACATACTATTCGTTCGTTTATGACGTTTACACGCAAAAGCACAAGCTCCTCGGGGATAGGTATCTTACTTTTTGCAAAAGGTAAAACTGTTAAAGCAGATGTATGTTCTTATCACAATTCAAGAGTTTTACTGTTAGGAAATTTGACCGATTGATAAACTTGTATTAATAAAATAAAGGAAATTAACTTTACCTTATCTTTAAATACATGTTTACCTTTTTATTGCTTTTTTTAGAAACAATCATGTATTCATGGTGAAATATTTCTTCTTTCTTAAATACGAATAAATCTAAAAAAGATAAAAACTGCCACTTATTATAAAAAAGGGCAGTTTTTATCTTTATCTCCTAAACTCTTGAAACTGTATGGAAGTGTTTTGCCTGTATAGTTTTTTGCGTCCCATTTTTTCAAATGGTCTGCGTACATATATTTTTTATGAAACTATATCATTATTTTAGCCTAATAAACGGTTATTACTATATTCTATTTTAACTTTACTATAACAAAGGACGATGCCCAATTAGACAATCGTATACCGTTCATAAAGATCTTTTAATGAAAAACACCCCTTTTGACTAAGCTTATTCACGTATATACTCCAGAGCTGAGCCGTTAATTTAGCATCATAAAGAGCATGATGTCTTCCATAGACTGGAATACCGTTATGTTCACAACATTCCTCTAGAGTAATCAACTTTTGATCAGGCTCAGCAATCCTATATAGAAAAGACATATCAACAAGACGATGTTTAAAAGGGGCACGATATAACCTCCAAGACGCATGTTGAAGAAAGACCTTTTCATGATTCGCATGATGTGCGACAAGAGTATAATCTTGAGCGAACTGAAAAAATTGAAAAAGCACCTCGGTTAGTAATGGGGCACTAGCTAATTCTTCGTTCGTTAAACCTGTTAATTGACTTATTTCATCCGAAATTAGTTTTTCTGATCGTACTATAGAATAGAAGGTTTCTTTGTCTTTTATTTCATTCCCCTTTACCTTAATCGCCCCAATTGAGATAATCTGATCACCTTGATCAGGATAAAAACCAGTTGTCTCAATATCAAAAACGATCACATTCAAATCTGTTAACGGGATATTCAAGGTTTCCTCTACCTTCATTTCACGTTGCAATTGTCTTAAATATGCAACCTGTTGATGAGACTGACTGCCTTGAGAACCACCAAGCTTTCCTTTCATGAAAAAGAACGGGTCAAATGTCATGATAAACACCCTTTATCAATGATCCCTTGTACATAATGATGGAGTTTCTTTCCATCTCTTAAAATCGTTTTCATGTCACGTTTTTCTTCCTTTGACATTTTCTTAATATTTAAGTAATGTACATCATCATATGATGTAGCATTTTTAAATAGCATCACCCTATATTGTAGAAGCTTTTCAAAATTATGTTTATAATATAGCATTTCATCTCTATATTTACTGATTTCCGATAAACTTTCTAACCTATCTAACGTAGAAGTTTTTATTATGCCTTCTTTCATCGCTAAAACTCTAATCGCATTAACATATGGTAAAAAGGCTGTTTTCTTCAAATCAATATGCCCCTCATATTGACCGCTGTGCTCTACATAAATTTGACCTAAAGGACCGACCGATTGTTTAATATGTTGAATATTATCCATAAAACGCTGCAAAAGTTTTGGTTCTTGTCGTTGATAACCAAAAATGGTTTTCTTTAATTCTTTTACAAGATCCTCATTTCCAACTAAGCTACGAGAATCATAAAAAATTTGCAAATACCTAATTGACTCCCAACTTTTTTCATCCATCCAATGTATAAGCTGTGTTTTCCAATCCAGCAAAGACTTGCACCAAAGAGAATTTGAACTCATTACTTTTCCTTCACAATAAGGATAACCAATAAGAAATAACCCTTTAGAAAGTTCTTCTCCAAGTTTAGTAAAATATTCTCCCGCTTGGCGAGAATGCTCTTCATAAACTAAACCATGATCTTGGTCACTTATGATCCCCTGTTCAAAACGACCACCACTTCCCATCACAAACCACGAATAACTACATGGGGGCTTTCCATAGATTTCCTCAAGATGAAGGAGTGCTAATTGACTAGCACTCCTCATCATCTCATCATGAAATTCATTTAATCCCTTTGTATCAAACTCATAACGATAAATATGTTCTTCTTTCCATTTTTTAATTGATTCATAGGAATCAAAATTTCCCTTCATGAGAGACACTTCCTCACGTTTTGTCAAAATGAGTGTTTTAGACCACTTATCTTGATTATGAACCAACATTTTGATTTTTTGAAGCAAATACTTCAGGATAACCGTAGCTTCCGTGCTCACTAATATCCAATCCCATTACTTCTTCTTCTTCCGTTACACGAAGTCCATTCATTACCTTCTTCGCGATTGCAAGGATGACAAATGACACAACAAACGCATATGCTCCAGATACTGCTACACCCATGAATTGTACACCTAGTTGTGTAAAGCCTCCACCATAAAATAATCCAGGTAAACCAACAGTTGCTAATTCCGGAGTTGCAAAGAAACCTGTTGATAAAGTTCCCCATACTCCCGCTACACCGTGTACAGATAAAGCAAAGATTGGATCGTCAATTTTTCTCTTTTCAAAGAATCTTGCACTATAGAAGACTAGAATACCAGCAATAAACCCAATCACAACTGCTGCCCAAGTATCTACGAATGCACATGATGCTGTAATAGCAACTAGACCTGCTAAGGCACCATTCAACATGGTTGGAACATCTGATTTTCCTAATACCATCCAAGAAATTATAAGTGCAGCAACTGCACCTGCTCCAGCAGCTAAATTTGTGTTTAAGGCAACAAATCCAAAGAATCCTGCATCAACTGATACTGTACTACCAGCATTAAATCCAAACCAACCTACCCAAAGGATTAACACACCTAAAGCTGTAAAGACTTGGTTATGACCTTGAATATTATTTGCAGAGCCATCTTTATTATATTTTCCAATACGAGGTTTTAAAAGAATTGTTGCTGCAAATGCCGCCATTGCACCAGTTAAGTGAACAACTGTAGATCCAGCAAAGTCTTGTTTTCCATGTTCAGCCAACCAGCCTCCACCCCAGATCCAATGAGCGATAACCGGATAAATTAGAGCCGAGAATAATAATGTAAAAACTAGATAAATTGATAATTTAGCACGTTCTGCAAATCCACCTAAAGCAATTGTAATAGAGATACATGCAAATGCACATTGGAAAACGAAGAAAACTGCTGTTGATAACCCCATTCCTTCAGCTTGTGCTCCTGAATAGAAGAAATCTGTTAGTCCAACGAAAAAGTTACTATTCCCGCCAAATGTAAATGCGTATCCTACTGCCCAATAAACTAATGATGCAAGCCCAACGGTAAAAATTGTTTTACCAGCAATATGGCCAGCATTTTTCATTCTTGTTGAACCTGCTTCTAGTAAAATAAACCCACCTAACATAAATATAACTAAAATTGCACCTAACATAACCCATAGGCTATTCATCAAAAATAAAGTGTCTTCCATTGTAATTCCTCCTGTCTAATATTATAACTTTGGATGTTAGAAAATATAACATCTGCTTCTTATTTACTATTCTATACGATATTCTCTAAGTGTCAACCCGTTTACGAAAGTTTCTGGTAATAGTATGTAAGGAAATCTAACATGAGAGGTTGTGTATGAAATAAAAGCACCTCAAAATTTATGAGATGCTTTTCGACATTAGATGGTTAATTAACTTTTTATACTTCCCTTCATTTTCAGTTAATTACTAAAGTCCTTATGAATAGAGATTGACTCCGAAATTAAAACACCAGCAGATGCCGAAGGGAAAATCCATTATAACCTAAACAACATATGGGGGATTTAAATTATCGTGAGTTGTTTAATACCCTCAAACTATTGCTTTCGAAACTCGAACAATAAATGTTCCAACAAACGGAGCCCAAACAATCCACCATGGCCCAACAGAATAATTTTCATACTTGAATCCAAGTTGCGTTTTCATTATTAATCGGAGCAAATCTTAACCCAAAAAACTGGGAGGTTTTGAATATAGCTACCTAATGTTGTTGTAAATAAATCTAACAAAAGCCTGTTAGTCAAACATAATAAGTAAAATAAAAACCAAATTAAATTTGCATTACTCAAATACTAATTAATAAAATCAAATATCCGATCATATTTAGTTATAATCATTTGATATCACAAAGAAAAGTTTTAAAAAACGTAGGTACTAAAGGTTTTTTGACGCTCATTTTGATCCGTATTAAATCACATTCTAGATTAGGCAAGGAGAATAAAATTACTAATAATTTCTCAGAAGCCACAAAAGAATTATAATTAAAATTCATTTTCAAACTGAGTTAAACTAAACCATTCCGTCACTATTGTTATTTATAACATGCCTAATTTATATACCCAATTATTCTAAAAATACACTAAAAAATTTGATCCACACCATTTGGCTTATACATAAGAAAAGGCTATAATATTAATGCTAATGTACATGTTTATTTAATGAGTTAAGAAAGAGGTATTAATATGAAAATTATTGAATCAACAATTGAAAAATTAGAGGATCCGTTTGGAATACTTTCTGGAGAACGCTTTGAAGTTTTTCTTTCATTAGATATTGAAGAAGAGGATGAGTTATATAGCGAATACGGAATTACACTAAAGCTTATTTTCGCAACAGAAAACAATCACTCCAAAATTGCACAGTATGATTTTATCGAAAACACGACTAATCAAGTATTGGACTTTGCTTTAGAAGAAGATGAGGAAAACGAGATAATAGCATATTGTGAGCAGCTTGTTGCAGCATTATGAACAAAGAGGACACCCCCTTACGGCTGTCCTCTTTGTCATACTACTTGTTTATTTCGAATTAATTTTCTTATTAATAACGAATCTTTATTAAATGGTTCTTTTCTAACAATGATAATGAGTTGTATAATTAGAAAAAATAATAATGATTTCTTGTACACTAAGTACCGAGGTGACCAATCCGTAGCAAATTTAGCTTTGTAGTTACGTAAACCTTTAAAATTATAAAACCTACAGCCATTCAAAAAAGCATATCTAGCTATTTTTTCTTGATACGGTGAATCCTGTTCCATTCCTACATTTGATAAAGGTGACATCCCTAAACTACATTCAGAGTAGCCCCTCTCTTTTGCCCAAAGTATTGTTGATATGAAGACCATATCCATTGTTGCAGAAGGACTATTATTACGATATCTCATTAGATCTATGCTTAGCGATGATTCTTCTTGCTGATAATCAGTTGGTAAACTCGCAAATGCAAGCAATCGGCCACACGGATCACGAAATAAAGAAACAGGAAAGTGGCGTATATAACTCTCAGAAAAAGCACTAACAGAAAATCCCTTCTCTTCACGACCATTCAACCACTCATCCGAAACAGACTTCATCTCTTCAATAAGTTCCGTACTAAACGGAGGATACACTACTGAAAAAGAATAACCTTCTTTGCTAAACTTATTTTTAATATTTCGAATGTTCTTAAATTTCTTCCCTCCGAGTACAAAATTCTCTAAATCCACCTTTGCTTCTTCGCCAATTTTAAACATTCGATAACCATACTTTAGGTAATACGAAGTATATTTTTTTGTTGCTTGATAAAAGATAGGAGTCATTCGCTGTTTTACAGCAAATAAAAAGAACTCTTCTAACCCATCGTGAAGCTTTTCTTCATCACCGATCGGGTCTCCTAGTACAAATAGTTTTCTTCCCCTTTGTCTATACGAAATCAACACAGAACCCTCTTGAGCTAAGAACACCTGTTTATCCTCTAAAAAAAGTAAATGTGATAATGTATTCCCACCATACTTTTTAATAAAAGATAAAACGAAGGAACTGTTAAATTTATGTTCGCTTGTTTTTAGGGAGTTTGTAAATAGAATACTAAAAACTGAAATAATAAAAAGTACTATCATAGTTGTAGTCAACAATTACCTCAGATCCCCCTTTTATTCTCTCTATAAAAAGATAACACATTCACATCTTTTATAGAATACATTTTAAAATTCAGTTTATTCTAGCATAATTCAGTCAAATTCGGACATCTTAAAGATAGACTTTTCTATGAAATTAAAATTCAACAAAACGTCATACTGGGTAACTTAAAGGAGAAGATAATATGAATGTAAATCGGGCTAAGGAAATAGCAAGTATGGGTGAAATGGTGGATGTTCAATATGAAGGTGAATCAATTTATATTCAATCGGTTAATGAAGAGCAAGGAACAGCACGTATTTTTCCATTGAATAACCCTCAGGCTGAAAAGAATGTCCCTGTTGATGGGTTATTAGAGCAATAGTATTTACTACTCTCATAAAAACAAAAGGGACTGACAAATGTCAGTCCCCCACATGTTATGCTTATAGTTTTACTACGTCTTCTGCTTGAGGGCCACGGTTTCCTTCAACAATCTTAAATTCAACTTTTTGTCCTTCTTCTAACGTTTTAAAACCTTCACTAGCAATAGCGCTAAAGTGTACGAATACATCATTTCCTTCTGCAATCTCGATAAACCCAAAACCTTTTTCTGAATTGAACCATTTCACAGTACCAGTTGTTTTCATAAGTTTAACCTCCAAAGATTTTCTAATATGTTGCTCAACTTTACCCCGACAGATAGATAATTCACATATTATAGAGAATATCACACTAAAATAAATAGATATTCCTTATAATATGTGAATGAAAGAGCCCCATATTTTGTCACTAGAATATATATTAAAAATAGTCTATATTGTTTAGTCTATTATTTCACTCAGATTGCAAGTGTCTCAAAACAACGAAAGCCCTACCTCTCTTTCGTCCTTACGGCTCCTAGTCCGTGCCAGTGTGAATTGAAAAGCATACATAAGTTATGTTTCCATCCACAAAGCACCATAACATAAAAGTGAAGATTTAATAAGCATGAAAGTAAATTATATAACAATTTCCTTCAATTGTCAATAACGTTACCAAATGACTTCTAATAAGCTCTATTATTCAACCATTGAACAATTAATAGCATACTAGAAGAGATGAAGATCATAGATAGAACCCATAGCCACGCCTTTTCCATTTCCCCACTATCGATTGCAACATAAATAGCTGTTGATACAGTTTGAGTCTTTCCAGGTATATTTCCTGCAAACATTAACGTCGCACCAAATTCCCCCAATGCTCTTGTAAAGCTTAATACAAATCCAGTCAAGATATATTTAGCCGTTAAGGGAAGAGAGATTAATAAGAAAACAGACCTCTCATTGGCTCCGTCTACACGTGCAGCATTTTCAATATCAACATCAACATGCTCAAAACCAGCTTTTGTTACTTGATACATCAAAGGAAAAGCAACAACAACAGCTGCTACAACTCCTGCCCACCATGTAAATATAATGGTTTTGCTAAAAATCATTTCAATCCCTTGTCCAATAGGACTGTTAGTACCAAAAATAATAATTAAGATAAACCCAACAACTGATGGTGGAAGAACTAATGGCAAAATTAAAATGGTTTCTATGATCATTTTACCTTTAAATATTGACCTTGCCATGAATTTCCCGATAAAAGTACCCACAATTACAACAAGAATACTCGCTACTATCGCAATTCGGATAGATAATATGATTGGATCCCAAAACTCAGTCGCCATTTCTACTCCTTATCCACCAAATGAAATCCGTACTTATCAAAAACATCGATCACATTTTTTTTCTGTAAAAATCGGTAAAAATGTTTGGCTTCCTCTTTGTTCTTAGAAGCTTTTAGAACTCCCACAGGATAAACAATCGGTGAATGCAAGGAAGCATCAAAACGTTCAACAACCATAACTTCACTAGTGACCACTGCATCTGTTTGATAAACAATTCCAGTTGATACATTGCCTGTTTCAACATATGACAATACCTGTCGAACATCTTTGGCAAATATTATTTTCTCCTTTACTTTATCCCATAAATCAAGACTAATCAGTGCTTCTTTGGCATATTCTCCCGCTGGAACAGTTTCAGGCGTCCCTATTGCAATTTTCTCAGCTTTAGTCAAATCTTCAATAGATTGAATAGTAGAGGATGTAGGTGTTATTAATACAAGTTCATTCTTTAACAATTCCTTATTCTCTTCTTCGAGGATAAGATTTTGCTTTACTAATTCATCAAAGTTTTCTAGATTAGCAGAAAGAAACACATCTACCGGAGCACCTTGCTGAATTTGCTTACTTAGAGTACCTGATGAAGCAAAATTAAAATGAATATCTGTTGAAGTATGTTCCTCATAAAGACCTTCTATCTCAACTAATGCATCCTTTAAACTAGAGGCAGCTGATATTGTCAACTCAGCATTTTGATTATCATCTTGAAAACAACTTGTTAACAATACCATTAAGCAAGTTAATACAACTATCTTTACCCATTTCATTAGGATTACCCACCACTAACAGGTGGGATAAACGCCACTACATCACCAGCTTGCACTATGTCATCATCAAGTGCATACTCTTCATTTACAGCAACCATAACATTTTCTAACGATCCAAGCTCATAAGTTAAACTCATATATTCTCTAATATCTTTTACAGTTATTGTGTTTTTTTCAATGTTAATGCTTTCTTTTCCAACCTTCTCTTGTAAATGAGCAAATAAAAGTACTCTTATCATTCTACTTCCTCCATTGGCTTACCCTTGGGATATGGTGTTTTTTCTAATTGATCCCCAATCCAAGATTCTCCATTCTCCCATATTTCTTTTTTCCAAATTGGGACAATTTGTTTAATTCTTTCAATTGCATATTCATTTGCTGAATACGCATCTTTCCGATGAGGTGTGGAAACAGCAATCACAACTGCAATTTCAGTTATCTCTAATTTCCCGACTCGATGAGTAATTGCAACCTTTGAATCAATCCACTTCTCATTGATTTCTTTACCTATTTGTTCAAGTTTTTTAACAGCCATTTTTTCATAAGCTTGATATTCAAGAGACAGAGTCCGCTTACCATGGGTAAATTCCCTAACCGTTCCAATAAACGTTGTAACCGCTCCAGCTTCATTTCGTATGACCTTGTTTGCAATTTCTTCTATAGAGATTGGATCTTTCACTATCTCAAACATTGATGTTGTCAATATCTTCACCTACTTTGTTTATTAGTAACCACTTAATACAGTGTTCCTTTTTAGTAAACGTTGGATATTTCTCTGAGAGGTCACTTGGTAATGGGAAATCCGCCAAAACACACGTAATATTGAATAATTTTTCTAGCATAGGTAAATCCTCTTCAGAGCGTATCAACACTATTTTTGGGTACTTTTCATATTTAAAACCTTCAATAAGAATAACATCTAGATGAAACACACTGTATAAAGATATCATTTGCGGAAGAGTTAAACCAACCTGATCTGATGATAGAATAAAGGAATAGCTTCCTTCAACTAAAGTGACATGTGCACCTGCTTCGCGATGTTTTTCCGTGTCTTTGCCATGATCCGTTTGTAATAATGCACCGCCATGACCATGATGCTTGATCGTGCCAACCTTAAGTTGTTTTTTAACCGCTTCTTTAATATAGTCTATGGCAAACGTCGTTTTCCCACTATTTTGATAACCGACTACTTGAAGAATTCTGCCCAATGTGTGTCACTTCCCATTTGGTCTTCAAATAACAATAAATCAATTTTGTCTCCTGCCTGATATCCTCTTGTACCACCAGGCAAAACAATAAATACATTCGCATCGGCTAGAGAGGTCACCACGTTTGATTTATCCAACCCAACAGGAGTTGCAATTACTTGTCCATTTGTTAAGTTAATAACTCCTCTTACAAAACGTGTAAATGGATTTGGTTTCAAGAAATCTGCGCCTAAAATTGCAGTCACCCTTTGGAGATGTGGCCTTGTTGATTGTAAGTAATATCTAATAATAGGTCTAACGAACAATTCGAAGCCTACATAGCAAGCTGAAGGATTACCCGATAAACCAAATAATAACTTTCCGTTATATTCGGCTACCGTTGTAACACTACCTGGTCTCATGGCAACTTTATTAAAAAGAACTTTCGCCCCTAAACGTTCGTAGATCTCTGGCAAATAATCATAATCTCCTACTGAGACTCCACCAGTTGTTAGTAAAAAGTCCACCTTGTCTATCGCTTCGACTATAGCGTTGTAGCATGTATCAAAATCATCAACTAGCTTTCCTAGATACAACGGATTTGCTCCCGCCCTTTTGGCCTGTGCTTCAATCATAAAAGAGTTACTATTCCTTATTTTACCAGGAGCAAGTGGTTCGCCTACATCTAAAAGTTCACTACCTGTTGCAATAATACCGATTCTTGGTTGTTTTACAACCTGAACAGTGTCATAACCAAATGTAGCAAGCAATGCAGTAATTCCCGGGGTAATATAAGTTCCTTTTTTTACTAAAACGTTTCCCACCGACGTATCTTCACCTTTAAAGGAAACATTGTCCCCTTTTTTAAAGGGTCTTTTTAACGACATATACGTTTTATTGCCTTTTTCAAAAACTTTGGTTAACTCTAGCATGACAACTGTATCTGTTCCACTCGGCATTTGAGCACCTGTCATAATTCGGATTGCTTGCATTTTCCCTACAGTTTGCTCACTAACACTTCCGGCACCTATTTCATCAATGACCTCAAATTCAACTGGGTGATCAGCTTGGGCATTTGCTGTATCAATCGCTCGTATTGCAAACCCATCATATGGGGAACGATCGAACGGGGGAACCGGATGGTCAGCAATTAGATCCTCGGCTAAATATCGTGCAAAGCTATCTTTAAGCGAAACCTGCTCTGTCAAACCAACTTTTGCAAATGTCATTACTTTATTTATCGCTTCTTTAACTGATATAGGCTTTCTTTTTTCTATCATTTTACCCTCTCCGGTATAAAAATTTAATTAAATTATTTAGATTCTGATATTTTACCATTATTTAATAAGTTACCATAATCTTTTGGTGAGTTAATATTACTAAAAACAAG
>JAPSLU010000396.1 GCA_031180405.1 Bacillus sp. (in: firmicutes)
CAATTGCCTCTTGTGGAAAAATAGAAAAGTCTTTCAATTGTTTTGTGGATAAAATTGATGAAGTTAGTGAATCTGTTTAACATGATTCAGATAAGTAGGGAAGGTAAGGTTGGCCTTCTCTTTTTTGATTCTTCTAAATATAATTGGTATAATTGGATTAACTTACCAATTTCTAATGGAGTGATGACGTGATAAATAAAGGGATTTGCTGGCTGATTTTACTTTTCGTTCTTTCAGGCTGTGCTGTTGATTCTCAAGAGGAACAAATTAAAGATATGGAAACAACAGCATCTCCAGTTGCAATGCTTGCTAAAAACTTAAACATCCCCTGGACAATCGCAAAAAATGATCAAACTTTTTTTCTCACTCAACGCGAAGGAAAAATCATCGAAATAACAGAAAACAATCACATAGAACAACAATTGTCACTTACAAAAAATGTTCATCACGAGGGAGAAGGCGGACTGCTGGGGTTTGTTTTATCCACAGACTTTTCATCCTCAAAAGAAGCATACGCCTACCATACATATAAAGAAGGAAATCAACTAAGGAATCGTGTCGTTTTACTCATTAAACAAGATAACACATGGGTTGAACAGAAGGTTTTACTAGATGAAATTCCTGGAGGTAGAATCCATAATGGAGGCCGAATAAAGATTGGCCCTGACGGCTTGCTATATGTTACAACTGGAGATGCCGGTATTCCTGATTTAGCACAAGACAAAAACAGCTTAGCTGGCAAAATACTACGAATGAACCTTGATGGCACGGTTCCAACTGATAACCCTATAAAATCTTCCTTTCTTTATTCTTATGGTCATAGAAACCCCCAAGGTCTTGCATGGGATGGGGATGGCACTCTTTACAGCACTGAACATGGTCAAAGCGCCCATGACGAAATTAATTTAATCGAGCCTGGGCAAAATTATGGCTGGCCACATATTCAAGGAGATGAGGAAGCATCTGATATGGTAACACCTCTGTATCATACAGGAGAACAGACTTGGGCACCTTCTGGTATTGATTATTCAGATGGTCAACTTTATATTGCCACCCTAAGAGACGGAAAGATCCGTCGTTTTAGCGTAGCTTCTCAAAAGGTATCAATCCTCCATGAGAAAAGCGGAAGAATGCGTGATGTTTATATAGAAGATAACCAACTATACACCATTACCAACAATCGAGATGGACGCGGTAATCCTGCAGCGGATGATGATAAGTTACTAGCTATTCCTCTAACACTTCGCGATTATTAATCAAATATATCGAAACCCTAATGAACGATTAGGAGGGGGTCTTATATTTTTTTATCGATCAGGTTAAAGTATAAGAATCCATTTACAATATAAGGAATATCCAATGATATTTTAGCAATAACTAGATAAATTGGATGTTGTTGGAACAGTTTGTAATCTTACTAACATCTAGTTGTAATAACGTAATCAAACTGTTAAGAGCTTGTTCTTTTAAACGCTCATTTTCATGGTAAGATGAACTCATTGATTAGCACAACCGCTAACAAGGAGGCATACAACATGAAAAGAAAGATTCTATCATTCTTAACGTTTGCATCATTAACAGCAGGATTTTCGGTACAAGCTGCTGCAGAAGAAATCACAGTAAAGGAAGGCGATACCCTTTGGGATATTGCTGAACAAAATGACGTAGAAGTCGAAAGTATTATAGATTGGAACAACCTATCAAGTGATAAAATTCATCCTGAGGATCTGTTGGTACTAAATGTATATCATGAGGTAAAACTAGGAGAAACTCTTTGGGATATTTCAAAGGAATACAAAGTTGGTATAGATGAGATTGAAAAATGGAACAAACTCGATTCTCACATTATTCAACCGGGAGACAAGCTCCTCATAAAACATTCCGAACAAGAGGAAGATTCTACGGATACTGTGGATAAAGCAAAAAATGTAGATACTCCCAAATCAGAGGTTAAAGCTGAAGCTGTAAATTTGCCTGATGCAGAGAATCAAGTAGTAGAAGCAGAAAAGACAGAGTCTGATGAAACAGATCAGGATGGTCAAGAATTAATAGTAACCGCTACTGCCTATACAGCAAACTGTGAAGGTTGCTCAGGTACAACGGCCATGGGAATAGATTTGAATGCTAACCCTGATAAAAAGGTGATTGCGGTTGATCCTTCTGTTATCCCATTGGGTTCGACAGTGCAAGTAGAAGGATATGGGACAGCAATCGCTGCAGATACTGGTGGCGCAATTTTAGGAAATAAAATTGATGTATTTATCCCTTCAAAATCAGATGCAATAAATTGGGGTAGAAAGAAAGTTAAAATAAAAATATTAGATTAGTAACAAAAATAATATGGTTGTGTGATCACTTGAATATTCTACGACTAACGTTTCACAACACTCAAGTAGGTAACTTATATTATCATCTACTCCTTGGTTTCAACGTAAGCCAAGGGGTTTTTCTTTTTTAGCTGCTCCTTAACAATTGAATCCATACCTCAGCTTATATACTCCTCGTAGTCATTTATCATTCCCAATAACTCAAGGTAAGGTCCTCGCAGATTTCTCCTTCCAGACGTTTTATTTTATTCTTAATTCCGACACAACCAACTAAAACACTAAAAAACATAGCTAACTATGTCAGTAATTGCTAGATCTCAAGCTACTTTTTCGCTTTTTAAAAGATTCTGCTGAGAATTGTAGATAAATATTTGCAGGAGATTTTATTGTTTTCTAAAACTTATTTATAAAGAGAAAAAAGTAAATTTAAAGAAAGGTGGTTATTCTCTGTGAGAGAAGATTTGAGCTTACAACAATTAGCAGAAGGTATACCAAAATCACTTTTAAATGCATCTGATAAAGATATAGAGAACTTCCAGCATATTATTGAAGAAACAATAAAATTAAGAGAGGGACATCGCAATTTACAAAAATTAATTAAAAATTTCTCTACCTCTGGGATTCAACGTTCTTAATTAGCGCAAAACGACCTACCCGCCTTGGGTAAGTCGTTTTCGTTAATAAACTCTTCTTTTTGTCATCCCAATTATTATAAGAAGAACCTAACTTACATCAATACTTAACTTCCTCACTAATTCACTTATTAGAGTTTCAAATTATCCCTTATTAAGGTTAATTTCATTATAAAGAACATATATCGCTCCTCCTACTATTCACGTTTGATGTCCTTTCCGTTTAATAAGAGTAAACGGAAGAAACAAAAGTAAGAATGTAAAAATAGCAACAAATTCTAAAGGAAAGATATACCAAGGCCAAGGGCCAAAATAATCAATCATTGTTGGATTTATTGGCTTCCTAGAAATATACATATAATTTCCACCAATGA
>JAPSLU010000397.1 GCA_031180405.1 Bacillus sp. (in: firmicutes)
GGTCAATATGGGCCAGGGGAAGTAAACGGTCAACAAGTCGTTGGATACACAAGTGAACCAGGTGTTGATTCCGCTTCAGCAAATGATACATTTGTAGCGGCTCGCCTTTGGATTGATGATCCAATTTGGAGGGGTGTACCGTTTTATATTCGAACAGGTAAGCGGATGAAAATGAAATCAACAAGGATCGTGATTGAATTTAAAAATCCATTAAAACAGCTATACGATGAAGAAACGGCCCCAAATCTTTTAGTGATCCGCATAAATCCAGAGCAAGAGGTTTCATTACAGTTAAATAGTAAAAATCCACTTAAAGAAGGAAAAATAGAACCAATTAACGTAGATTTTACACCAGATATTGATAAGGTTCCAGAAGCTTACGAAATCTTACTTTTAGATGCGTTAGAAGGTGACTCAACGTATTTTGCTCATTGGAAGGAAGTTGAATTATCCTGGCAACTTGTTCAACCAATTCTTGAAGCATTTGAAGAAAATCTTCTACCATTACATTACTATCCAGCAGGGTCATATGGACCAGAGGCGTCGCATGAACTACTTAAAGAAGAGGGATTTGGTTGGTGGTTAGATGAACAAACACTTGAAACAAAAGAATCAATTGATAACTCTATATCTCATCCATACATGTATGCAAACGATGAATACTCTTCTTCAGATATAAGAATGGATTAATAGGAGTGATACAAAATGAAAGTCGGCTTGATTGGTTTAGGGAAAATGGGACTAAACATTAGCAAGAATTTAATTGATCACAAGCATGAAGTCGTAGCCTATGATATCAACGAAAAAGCAGTTGAAGAGATAAAACAATACGGAGCAGAGGGTACGGCAAGTCTTGACAAACTAGTTGGATCATTAAATAGCCCAAGAATCATATGGATTATGGTCCCACATAAAGTCGTCGACAGTGTGATTAAAGATTTAAAACCATTGCTTTCAAAAGGTGATATTGTCATTGAAGCCGGTAATTCACACTATAAAGAGTCAATGCGACGATATGAAGAATTTAAAGAAGTTGGCGTAAGCTACCTTGACGCAGGAACATCTGGTGGAATGGAAGGCGCGCGCAATGGAGCAAACTACATGATTGGTGGAGACCTGGACGCATGGGATATCGTCGAACCAATCTTCCGAGACACATCAGTTGAAAAAGGTTATTTATATACTGGAAAATCGGGAAGCGGCCATTACTTAAAAATGGTTCACAATGGCATTGAATATGGAATGATGGCAGCCATAGGTGAAGGATTCGAGGTGTTAGAAAAAAGCCAATTTGATTATGATTATGAACAAGTCGCAAGAGTCTGGAGCAATGGTTCAGTTATCAGATCATGGTTAATGGAATTAACAGAAAATGCATTTTCCAAAGATGCAAAATTAGATGACATAAAGGGTGTCATGCACTCATCAGGTGAAGGGAAATGGACGGTTGAGGAAGCGTTAGATCTCCAAGCTGCAACACCTGTCATAGCTCTTTCGTTAATGATGCGTTATCGATCATTAGAGATAGATACATTTACGGGTAAGGTAGTGGCGGCATTGCGTAATGAGTTTGGTGGACATGCGGTGGAGAAGAAATAGTTTTTGCAGAGGTGGTCTCCAAATAGTAAGGGAGACCACCAGTTTAACTCGCTTTTTTAGCTTGCGTTTCTTTCGAGCTTCTTGCACCAGGTAAACTTAAAAGAACCATACCAATTAAGAATAAAATTGAACCAGCAATAACAAATACTGTAATAGGTTCATCATAAAATAACCATGACCATAAGAGTGTGAACAATACGCTGGAGTTTCCAAGAATAGCTGCTACTAAAAAAGAAACTTTTTTTAGGGCCTTTGCATAAATTAAAAAGCTTGTTCCAGTGATAAAACCTAACACAATTAAAGAAAAAATAGAGATTCCGCTAAATTCACCTGACCATTGAAATTGAGATGGAAGGGGGAGTGTTGTTAGTATACTACACCATAAAAATATTGATAAATTCATATCAGCTGCTCCCATCTTATCAATCAATATTTTTTGACTGACAAAGTGAAAGCTAGCTCCAAAAGCAGATAATGCAAAGATGAATGTTAGAAACAGATCGAATTCCATCAATTTATTAATGGGTAGACCATTCCAACTAATGAGCAGAACACCCAAAAGACATAGTGTGGCAGATCCCCAAGAGAAAGCGGTCATTTTTTCCTTAAAGTAAAAAATGGAAAAGAGCAGCATGAATATAGTTAAAAAAGGAGAAATAAGTATTTGCTCATATGCAAAGCCAACAGAAACACCATAGTTTTCAAACAAGTAATTCATAATCTTCCCTAATGCTCCATACCAGATCCACTTTGATTTCCACGTAATCTTGATTTTTCTTCTACTCATCAAAATAAATAAAACTAAGAAAATCACACCAAGAAAAAATCGTAAGAACGTAATCGTATAACTGTCAAGCGAGAAAGAAGCCGCTTTCACAAAGATACTGACAAAGCTCCACATTAATGTGCTTAACAAAAGTAAGAGTATTCCCATATGTAGTTGATCATCCTTTCTTTCCCACTTCGATTGGAATGGAGGGGGAGATTATGCATACCTAGTTATCCGGTTATCTATAGTCAAGGTCCCTCAAACGCTTTATATCTTCTCTAGGAGGTGGGCTAAACATCCGGAAATATTAGATATAAATTTTTCTTCTTAACAAAAGGTAGGGAATAAAGGAATATCAGTTATGATCACCGCGCTGATTTGTATATCGCTTCATAATTTTCGCAATCTCAGCCTGCTGTGACAATATATGCTCAGATATATGATTCTCCTTTTCTTCATATCTTTACTGTTATGATTCTACCTTATTTTAACAGATTGTGTAAGACAGTGTGAGGGGATTAGGCAAATATTGATACGAATGAGTTATCGGTTGTGTCTCTCAATATACAAGTTATCGAATATTGTTCATAGTAAGTGCTGTGTCTGTGTTGTTTTCGCTTTTTTACTTTATAGTGAAATGGAGAGGAAGACACTCGACTCCTGAGAAGTTGAGGAGGCTAGGCTTCCTCCCTGCGGAAAGCGAGTTTCTCGAGCGCAATGGAACGAACTAATTTTCATCATCATCCCATTATTACTCTTTGTTGTATTTTTTAGAAAAATGGTTCAATCATCGCAGTTGCACAGTCTATATGGGTTATAAATATGGTTGTTTTCGCATGCTTTGTTTTTTAAATAATTGAGTTAATATAACTTATTATCGGACTGAAGTCTGCCACAATTTTAAACAAAAAATGTTATTGTTTATTGGTAGACTTTAACAAATAGCTTATATATAGTTAAAAC
>JAPSLU010000048.1 GCA_031180405.1 Bacillus sp. (in: firmicutes)
TGCACCAATAGTTAAATATGACCCCGTCGTTCAAGTAGGTGAATTTACATTTGCTGCAATTGGTCTTGTTCATGGACACATTTATGGAATGTGTAATGGATTAGTAGAAGCTGGTGCTGAATTAAAATGGGTGTATGATCCAGATAAACAAAAGGTAGATAGATTTCAGAAAACATTTCCTAATGTTAAGGTAGCCATTTCTGAGGAAGAAGTACTTCAAGATCCTAAGGTGCGTTTAGTTGCAGGAGCAGCTATTACGTCTAAACGATGTGATTTAGGATTGAGAGTCATGGATGCAGGAAAACATTATTTTACTGATAAGGCTCCTTTTACTACTTTAGCTCAGCTTCAAGCTGCGAAAGAAAAAGTGAAAGAAACAGGTCTCATATGGGCTGTTTACTATAGTGAGCGTCTCCATAATGAAAGCGCCATTTTTGCAGGTCAACTTATTCAAGAAGGTGCAATTGGGAATGTTGTTCAAGTAATGGGAACAGGACCACATCGTACAAACCCAGACTATCGCCCTGACTGGTTCTTTAAGAAAGAATATTATGGTGGTATTTTATGTGATATTGGTAGTCATCAAATTGAACAGTTTTTATTTTATACAGGTGCTAAAGATGCTAAAGTTGTCCATAGTAAGGTAGGAAACTACAAACATTCCAACTATCCTGAGCTAGAGGATTTTGGTGATGCAAACTTAATTGCTGATAATGGGGCAACAGGCTATTTCCGTGTTGACTGGTTAACACCCGATGGTCTTAGTACATGGGGAGACGGAAGGACATTAATATTAGGAACAGAAGGCTATATTGAATTAAGAAAATATGTTGATATAGCAAGGGAAAAAAGCGGAAGTCACCTGTATTTAGTTAATCAAGTCGGTGAAAAACATTTTGATGTAAATGGAAAAGTAGGGTTTCCTTACTTTGGCTCTCTCATTCTAGATTGTTTAAATGGAACGGAGACAGCCATGACACAGGAACATACATTTAAAGCTGCAGAGTTATGCTTGATTGCACAGCTTAATGCGATAGATGTAATGGATAGTAAAGGAATTAAGATCTAGAATAAAGGTTTAGAAGCATAAGCGTTGGGCAGGGGAATGAGAGACACATGTTAATGTTTACGATCTTATTATGAATCCTGCCCATTGTTTTAAGTGAGACTCCAAAACTTCATAGAAACAATTATTATTTTTTATGAAATATATTGAAATTTCGGAAAAATTAGGTTATGATTACCATACTACCATACTAGTATTTAGGTTCATAATTCAGCTTTACATAGACTGTGTTACAGTAGATACAGATAATTATTTTGTTTTTACTACCATACTAGTATTCGTAGAAAAAAGTTTAAATTCATTTTATAGGGATTGAATTTAAACTTATCAATTATTTGTAAGCGCTTAAAACTATTAGGTTGCTAAAAGACAAATGTATTTCGAACAAATTAGTAAAGGAGTAGGGGGGTAAGTATGGCTGAGCTTAAAGTTGAAACAGCAAGTAAATCACATGTTGTAATGAAAAAAAGTAGATTAGCCTTAACTGGAACTATAATTAAGAGAGATTGGCAATTATATTCATTGCTAGTTTTGCCGATCATTTACCTAATCATTTTTAAATATGGGCCAATGTTTGGAAATATCATCGCTTTTCGACGATTTATGCCTGGAGGGAAAGTTTATGGGGAATCTTGGGTGGGATTTCACTATTTTAAAATGTTTATCAATGATCCAACGTTTTGGAATGTATTTAAAAACACACTCTTACTTGGTGGATTAACGTTAATCATCTGTTTCCCGATGCCAATTATTTTTGCTTTATTACTTAATGAAATCAAAGCGAAAAAATTCAAAAAATTTGTACAAACAGCATCTTACTTACCGCATTTCTTATCAATCGTTATTGTAGCAGGAATGGTTCTACAATTAACAGCAATTAACGGTACAATAAATGCGATTGTTGAATTCTTTACAGGTGAAAAAATTGGCTTTATCCAACAAGCTGAATGGTTTAGAACAATTTATATCACGTCAGAGATTTGGCAAACTATGGGCTGGGGAGCTATTCTCTATTTAGCAGCACTAACAACAATTGATGAGTCCTTGTATGAAGCTGCTAAGATAGATGGTGCAAACCGCTGGAAACAAACTCTTCATATTACTATACCAGGTATTCTTCCAACAATCGTAGTTTTACTTATTTTAAATATAGGTAGCTTTATGGCAGTAGGCTTTGAAAAAATCTTACTATTATATAACCCGCTAACCTATGAAACATCAGACGTTATTTCAACTTATTTATATCGTGTCGGTTTAGAATCTAGTAACTTTAGTTATGCAACTGCAATAGGATTATTCGAATCTATTATTGGCTTGATCTTAGTCTTATCAGCTAATGGGATTTCTAGAAAACTAACCGAAAGAAGCTTGTGGTAGGGAGTTGATATTATGAAGGAGTCAAAACAATATAAAATCTTTAAAGTGTTCAATGTATCTATTTTACTACTAATTGTATTTTGTACACTTTACCCATTTCTAAATGTAATTGCACAGTCGTTTAGCAGTGAATCCTATATCAATGCTGGGAAGGTAACTCTTTACCCTAGAGGGTTTAATATTGAAACATATAAAACAATTGCAAATGATAATATGTTTTGGATTAATTATAAAAATACTATTGTCTACACAGTTGTCGGCACAGTGATTTCTATGTTTCTTACAACAATCTTTGCTTATGCATTATCAAAAAAACGATTAGTTGGACGGAAATTTTTAACTGTATTTGCTGTATTCACCATGTTCTTTAATGGTGGGTTAGTTCCAAACTACGTATTAATTAACGGTTTAGGTTTTGGTAATTCAATTTGGGCAATTGTTATTCCAGGTGCAATAAGTATTTATAATATGTTAATTATGAAATCATTCTTTGAAAATATGCCAGAGGAATTAGAAGAAGCTGCTTCAATTGATGGTTTAAATACGTATGGAATCCTTCTGAAAATCGTATTACCACTAAGTAAGGCTGTTATTGCAACGATGATTCTATTCTATGCAGTAGGGCACTGGAACTCTTGGTTCCCAGCTTTCTTATACTTAGATCAAAAAGAGCTCTTTCCTGTTACAATTTACTTAAGAAATATGATTGCAGGTGTATCAGGAGCAACTACTGCGGGTGCTACTTCTGCTGATAACTTAACGCAAATTTCAGCAAATATTAAATCCGTGACAATGGTTTTAACAATATTACCTATATTAACAATCTATCCATTTGTTCAAAAATACTTTGTATCAGGTGTCATGCTTGGGTCAGTGAAATAACTTAATGAGAGTTTTGCATAGGTGTTTTATCAATAGCTATGTGGCCATGAGACTCTCATTAAGGGAAAGGACTCACTTTCTTTTAATGAGCGTCTTATCGCTGTATAGATAAATCGCTTATGAGATAATGTACAAACAAAGGGAGGAAATGAAAATGGGGAAAGGTCTTAAAGGGCTAAAGTCTACATTTAGTGTGTTGGCTTTATCAGCACTTGTCATTGCTGGATGTTCAAATAACGAAACATCAGGTACAGAGGAAAATAAAAAACAAAAGGGAGCAATGGAATCGTATAGTGTAGGTGATACATTTAAAGCAACTGAAGAATTTGAGCTTCCAATTCTTTTCATGGATCAACCTACATATCCATACAAGGAAGATTGGCTATTATGGGATCATATTAAGGAAACGACGGATGTTACCTTAAAACCAACAATTGTACCATACAGTGACTATAGCCAAAAGCGTAGTTTGTTAATTAGTTCAGGAGATGCACCATTAATTATTCCTAAAACATATCCTGGCGAGGAATCAGCATTTGTTTCATCGGGTGCTATCTTGCCAATAAGTGATTACATGGATAAAATGCCACATTTCAAGGATAAAGTGGAAAAGTGGAATTTAGAGGAAGAATTAGAAGGATTAAAACAACAGGATGGTAAATTTTATCTATTACCTGGTTTACATGAAGCAGTCTGGCCAGATTGGACTCTTATAGTAAGAACAGATATTTTTGAAAAGCATAATATTGATATTCCAAAGACTTGGGAAGAATTATATGTTGCGATGAAGAAATTAAAAGAGCTTTACCCAGAAGTTACTCCATTCTCTGATCAATTCAAGTTTAATAGTACACTTAATATAGCTGCTACTAACTTTGGAACTAAAGCTGGTTGGGGTTTTGGTAATGGATTAACCTATAATGAATCTAAAGATGAATTTGAATATACAGCTACAACTGAAGAATATAAAGAATTGCTAACGTACTTTAACAAATTAGTAGCAGAAGGTTTATTAGATAAAGAGAGTTTTACACAAGAAGATGATCAAGCGATACAAAAATTTGTAACTGGTAAGTCATTTATTATCAACGGTAATTCCCAAACAATTAATTTACATCGTAATGATATGAACAAGACATTAGGAGAAGGAAAATATTCGATTTCTAAGATTACGGTACCAGGTGGTCCAGCTGGGGATTTAATGGCTGGTTCTAGATTAGAGAACGGTGTTATGATTTCATCAAAAGTTAAAGAAAGTGAAAATTTTGATGCGATTCTACAGTTCATTGATTGGCTTTATTATAGTGACGAAGGTCAAGAATTTACTAAATGGGGTGTAGAAGGCAAGACATTTACGAAAGCTGAAGACGGAACTCGAACATTGGTTGAAGATATTAATTACAATGGCCTAAATCCAGCTGGGACTAAGGATTTACGTGTTGATCATGGATTCTCAGGTGGTGTGTTTGCTTATGGTGGAACAACTGAGCTCCTTCATTCAATGATGAGTGAGGAAGAAATTAAGTTCCAAGAAGATATGGCAAATCGTAAAACAGTTGTTCCTGCAGAACCACCAATTCCTTATTCAATTGAAGATCGTGAACAAGTTACATTATTAAGTACTCCATTAAAGGATTACACAGATCAAAACACTTTAAAATTTATTTTGGGTGAACGTGATTTAAGTGAATTTGATGCATTTGTAAAAGAACTTGAAAGCCAAGGTGTACAACAGTATTTAGATTTGGCGAACAAAACTTATAAAGATTATAAAGAATCTAAGTAAATTATGTTCAATGAGAGGTTGTCCTTTTAGTAGAAGTGACGAAGAGACAACCTCTTTTTTAAACTAGTAAAATATAAAAAGATGGTGATGAAGATGGAGGAAAAAAATCAATTTGGTCAGGGAATCCTATTTACTTTTACTAACTATGTTTATGCTCTGCTTTTAACAAACATATATTTTGTTTTAGCTAACAGTGTGTTTATCTTTTTCTTTATGACATTAGTACCTTCATTTTCTAATATTCTCCTATATTTTATTGCTCTGATTCCTACAGGTCCAGCAATAGCAGCATTATATTACTCTATGGAAAAACTTGTTAGAACAAAAGAGCTTTCTCCAACTCATGACTTTTTCTACGGATATAAAAAGAATATTAAAGATATTTTTTCGATATGGTTACCCATTCTTCTGATTTACTTTATTTTATTCGTGGATTTACAGTATCTTCGTCAAACACCATCTGAAACTAACCAAATATTATCCATTGTGATCTTCGTGCTAATTTTAGTCTGGACGATGTTAATTTTAAATGTGCTAGCGATTAGTTCACGTTATAAATTTAGAATGAGAGATACTTGGAAATTATCTGTCTATTACAGCTTTATGAAAGTGAAAAACACCGTTGGGAATATGTTAATTCTTTTCATTCTTGCATTTGTTACAACAATAACGACTGATTTTTTATTTATTTTCTTTTCAAGTTTCGTAGTATCTCTGCTTGCACTTAATACAAAGGAAATGCTCTTAAATATCGAAAGTCATTTTTTGCAGACAAGTAAGTCCACACAAAACCAATAAAGATTTTGAATAAAAAGGATATGCTTACTAGTAAGATGAAATCATTGTGGGGGAGGAGAAAAAATGAGTGTATTAATAAAAGATATTATTGATCACTTGCTGGATCCGGTGGAAAAATTAGAGACAACAGTAGATGAACTTGTATTTGGAGATCCTAATGAAGAAGTAAAGGGAATTATTGTCTCATTTGTCGCTTCACAGCATGTTATAGAAAATGCATTGAAAGAGGGAGCAAATCTCATTATCGCTCATGAAGGAACTTTCTATAGTCATACTGCGAATGATAAGATTCTTCAAGCCAACCAAGTTTATCTTGAAAAGTATAAGCTAATAAACAAATCTGGAATCGCCATTTACAGGTTTCATGATCATATTCATAGATACTACCCAGACAAAATAACAGATGGGCTCGTTAGTTCCTTAGGGTGGAGTGAGTATGTGGAAGAACAAAAACCAATTTCAACTATTCTTACTATTCCTGTTATGACGGTAAAGGAAATTGCTGAGCATCTCAAAGAGAAACTTGGCATTCCGTTTGTTCGTGTTATTGGCAATCTTTCCTTAGCTAGTTCACGTATAGGCCTTTTAGTTGGGTATCGAGGAGGTGGAGAAACAGCAATTCCGTTATTTGAGAACCATAACCTAGATGTTATTATTACTGGAGAAGGTCCTGAGTGGGAGACACCGGAATATGTTCGTGATGCAGACTTTCAAGGGAAGAAAAAGGCTCTAATCATAATTGGACATGCAGCTAGTGAGGAACCTGGAATGGAAAGTTTAGCAAAAATGCTAGCATCTTATTATCCGGATATTCCGGTGGATTTTATATCTGAAAAACAATATCAATGTCAACTGGTATAAAGGTTCTATGTATAAAATTTAAATGAGGATCATATTTAATTACAATTATTAATTTTAATCTAACTACCATACTAGTATTGTTAGTATACATATATTATATACTACTAAGAAATTTTAATGAACGATAAAGGAGATCATGACAATGAAAATAACCTTTCGATGGTTTGGGAGCCAAGATGATAGTGTTTCACTAGATCAAATAAGGCAAATACCAGGAATGGATGGAATTGTTGGGGGGATACATGATATTCCAGCAGGGGAAGTATGGCCGCTGGATCGAATATTAGAATTAAAAAAAGAGGTAAATGCGAAAGGGTTAAACCTTGACATAATTGAAAGTGTAAATGTACATGAAGATATTAAACTTGGTTTACCTTCTCGTGATAGATATATTGAAAACTATCAACAGACGATTCGTCATTTAGCACAAGCTGGAATTAAAGTTATTTGTTATAACTTTATGCCTGTATTTGATTGGATTAGGTCTGATCTGGCAAAAGAATTACCTGATGGATCAACGGCACTTGCATATGAAAAAGATAAGGTCGAAAATGTTGACCCTCAAGTACTTATTAAGAAAGTTGAAACCTCTTCAAATGGTTTTTCACTGCCTGGCTGGGAACCAGAAAGAATTAAAAAGATTAAAAGAGCATTTGAATTATATAAAGATGTAACAGAAGAAGACTTATTTGATCACCTTCAATATTTCTTAGAGCGAATTATTCCCGTTGCTGAGGAACATGATGTAAAAATGGCCATACACCCTGACGATCCACCATGGTCTATCTTTGGATTACCAAGAATCGTAACGAGTTTTCATAACTTAGAAAGAATTGTAAAACTCGTTGATAGTCCTTATAATGGCTTGACATTATGCTCAGGATCGCTTGGTGCAAATCCTGAAAATGATATTCCAGCAATTATGCGCCATTTCTCAAGCATTGAAAGGATACCGTTTGCACATATTCGAAATGTGAAAATTGAAGAAAACGGGGACTTTGCAGAGAGCTCTCATCGAAGTTGTGATGGGTCTTTAGATATTTATGAAATCGTAAAAGCTTTACATGATACAGGTTTTACAGGGTTTGTGAGACCAGATCATGGAAGGATGATTTGGGGTGAGCAGGCTCGACCAGGTTATGGATTATATGATCGCGCGCTTGGAATTATGTATCTGTTAGGGATTTGGGATAGTTTAGAGAAAGTCAAAGTGTCAGACGTAAAAAAACGTGGCACCCTTAATTTGTAACAATTAAATCTTGAGTTGGTAAATTGTGGATAGGAGAGTTATATATGTTTATTGACCAAAAATCTAAATCATCAACGACAAGCGATCAGGTGTATGAAGAATTAAAAACGCAAATTTTAAGTTTGCAGTTAACACCAGGAACAAGTATTTCTGAAAAGGAAATGTCTGAAAAGTTCAACGTTAGTCGTACACCAGTGCGAGAAAGTTTTTTACGTTTAGCAAGAGAAGGTTTACTGAATGTATTTCCACAAAGAGGCACATTTGTTTCTTTAATCGACTTAAATTTAGTTGAAGAAGCAAGGTTTATGCGGGAGCATTTAGAGAGAGCTGTTATTAGACTGGCTTGTGAATCCTTTCCCAAGGAAAAATTAATCACTCTTGAAATGAATCTAAGTATGCAGAAGATCTGTATTGAACAACAAGATTACAGAAAAATGTTTGAATTAGACGAAGAATTTCATCAAACAATATTTATCGGCTGTCAAAAATATAATACTTGGTCTGTTATTCAACAGATGAATGTTCATTTTAATCGTAGCCGAATGCTGAGATTGGCTACGGACTTCAATTGGTACACGATCTTTTTACAACATAATGAGATTTTTGAAGGAATTAAAGAGAAAAATGCCAATAAAGCAGAAAAGTTAATGCAGGAACATTTGATGCAGGCAGTTATTGACAAAGAATATTTAAAACGAAGTTATCCAAATTATTTTAAATAGTTTGGCTCTGTCAAAATGATTGTTGCCTTTAAGGGTTCTTTGATCAATAAACTGTTTAGGTGATTGAAGAGAGTATCCTGTAGTAATAAATTAATAGTTTTTACATCATGGTGCATTCATGGTCTTGACCAGCATGAAGCACCTTTTTCTGTCGGAAATTAAAAAAAGGCTAGGATTTGTACTTATTAATATTGAAGAAAGCGAGCTTAAAAACATGAATAAAAAGGAACTTTTTAACGATGGATGGGAGTTTGCTAAAACCAGTTTAGATGGTAATGATTATTCTTTATTAAGCTTTGAACCAGTAGATATTCCTCATGATTGGCTAATCTATGATACTTTAAATCTTTATGAAAATAGCATTGGATGGTACCGAAAAAAAATCTTTTTTTCGAAAGTAGATAATCAAATTCTCCTATGCTTTGATGGGGTTTATATGGATTCCTCATTATATGTGAATCATCAATATATAGGTGAATGGAAAAATGGATATTCCTCTTTTGAATATGATATTACAGATGCTGTGGTAGAAGGAGAAAATGAAATTCTTGTGAAAGTTGTCCATCAAAGTCCAAATAGCAGATGGTACTCTGGAGCGGGCATATATCGAAATTGTTGGTTAAAGACAAGAAATAAACAACATATTGTGACGGATGGTGTTTATATTTCTACCAAACGAGAGCAAAATGAATGGCAAATAGAAATCGACACAGAAGTAAACAATGATAATGAGGTTGTTATCTCTCATACTCTTATGTCTAAAAATAAAATCATTGCAACTTCTAGAGATAAAGTTGCACCAACACTTTCAACTACAGTAAACCAACAAGTGCTAGAAGTGAAAAATCCATCACTCTGGAGCACAGAAGATCCAAATCTATATAATCTTAAAACCCAGCTATATTTGGTGCACAGGGATGATAATGATCGTTTAGAAGAAATTGAGACTTTAACACAAAAAGTTGGGTTTCGAGAGATTCAACTAGATTCAAGCCTTGGGTTTCATCTGAATGGGAGAAAGATGAAATTAAATGGGGTATGTGAACACCATGACTTGGGAGCGTTAGGAGCTGCTTTTAACAAAACAGCGTTAAAAAGAAGACTTGTTATATTGAAAGAAATGGGTGTTAATGCTATTCGGACAGCTCATAACATGCCTGCAAAAGAACTGATGGAATTAGCCGATGAGATGGGCTTTCTTGTCGTAACAGAAGCTTTTGATATGTGGGAAAGGTCAAAGACACCCTATGATTACGCAAGGTTTTTTAAAGAGTGGGCTCATCTTGATGTGAAAAGCTGGGTAAAGCGTGACCGGAACCATCCTAGCTTGTTGATGTGGAGCATTGGAAATGAAATATATGATACACATGCAGATCAAAGAGGACAGGAAATCACTCAGATGCTAATAGATTATGTGAGACTATATGATCCAAGAGAAAATGCAAGCGTTACTATTGGTTCCAACTATATGCCATGGGATAATGCCAAGAAATGTGCTGATCTTGTAAAGGTTGCAGGCTATAATTATGCTGAAAAGTATTATCATAAACATCATGAGGAACACCCTGATTGGATTATATATGGTAGTGAAACAGCTTCTATCGTGCAAAGCAGAGGAATCTATCATTTTCCATTTGAAAAATCCATTCTAGCGGATGATGATGAACAATGTTCTGCACTTGGAAATAGTTCAACTAGTTGGGGAGCAAAATCAGCAGAAGCTTGTATATTAGCGGAAAGAGACACACCTTTTTCACTTGGACAGTTTATCTGGACTGGATTTGATTATATTGGTGAGCCAACACCATATCATACCAAAAACTCCTATTTTGGTCAGATTGATACCGCAACCTTTAAGAAAGATTCTTATTTTATTTACCAATCGGCATGGACTGATTACAAAACAGCGCCAATGGTTCACATTTTTCCGTATTGGAATTTTAATAAAGGGCAAATGATTGATGTTCGAGTTTGTTCGAATGCACCAAAGATTGAATTACAACTCAATGGTCGAAAGATTGGAACTCATGATATTGATCATGAAAATGGTGTAGACTTAATAGGATGGTGGAAAATTCCTTATGAAGATGGAGAATTAAAAGCAATTGCTTATGATGAGTCAGGTAAAGTGATCGCAACCGATGTCCGAAGATCGTATAGAGATCCAAAGGAAATCTGTCTAAATCCAGATAAAGAAAATCTAAAAGCCAATGGTACAGATCTAATTTTCATAGAAATAACGATGAAAGATGAAAATGGAAATCCAGTTGAAGATGCAACTAATCGTGTCGTTGTAAAAGTCACAGGAGCAGGTCGTCTAATTGGTTTAGATAATGGAGATAGTACTGATTATGATCAGTATAAAGGTGTAAGTAGAAGATTATTTAGTGGTAAGTTAATGGCGATTATCGCTTCAACATTAGAACCAGGCAAGATTCAAGTCGAAGTTTCCTCAAAGGGATTAGTAAATCAATTTGTTGAATTAGAGTCATTCCCTACAAATAGTCAATTTGGTATTAGTGCAAGTATGAAAAACCAAGAACTTCCAATTGTTGGGGGGGACAAGGAGGAAATACCTGTCAGGAAAATAGAACTTATTAGTGATTCAGGACAAGTATTTGACAAGTCGAATACAGAGATGATTGTTCGGGCAAAATTATTTCCATTAGATACCTCCTATCAAGAGGTTGAATGGAGTGTTGTAAATGATGGGGGAATTACATCTAATATCTCCAAAGTTGAACCGTTAGGACAAAAAGTAAAGGTAACGGCGTTAGGAGACGGTGACTTTCGACTTCGTTGTACGAGCAAAAATGGTAGCGAAAAGACAAAACTCATCTCTGAACTTGAATTTAGGGCAGAGGGTCTTGGCAAAGCATACAAAGATCCTTATGGCTTTATTTCTGCGGGATTGTATGATTATAGCAAAGGTGACGTAAGCAATGGGAACGAGCGAGGTGTGGCAACAAGTCGAGATGGTGAAACACAAGTAGGGTTTCGCGAAATTGATTTTGGAGCATACGGTTCTGATGTCATAACCATTCCCATCTTTGCATTGTCAAGTGAGAAATATTCACTTCAAATTTGGGAAGGAATGCCTGATGAAGATGATAGTGAATTACTTGCAAATGTTATTTATCAAAAGCCATCCAAATGGAATGTGTATCAAGAGGAAACATATACTTTATCTAAGAAGCTCAGAGGGATTACATCACTTTGTTTTGTTCTCAATCAGAAGGTACACATTAAAGGCTTTACTTTTGAGAAAAAGAATAAAACGTTTGAAAAGAATATCGCAACAGATTGTACCCATATTTATGGAGATACGTTTACCCTAACTGAAAATAGTGTTGAAGGGATTGGAAATAATGTATCACTTGAATTCGAAGATATGGATTTTACTAGTGAAGGTGCAACAAAATTGACCATTTTTGGTAGATCACATAACGATAAGAATACAATACAAATTTCCTTTGAAAATGATCGAGGCGAAAGCAAACAGATCATTGAATTCACCAAATCTGATGAGTACGAAGAACGGGTATTCGAATTAGAAAAGATGACAGGGAAACAGAAAATCACCTTTATTTTCCTGCCTGGATGTCATTTTGATTTTGGATGGTTTCGTTTTGAAAAATAAAAAATCAAGTTGTTTAATAAAATAGTAAACTTAATTGGTCGAAAAATGAACAAAGTCGATTTCCTATTTTCAGGAATCGACTTTTACTTTTTGTAATAAAACTATCAATTCTTCCTAATTCATAAGTATTGTTCACTAGGATAATAGTCTGAATTTATAATATCGTACAAAATACTTGGTTATTCGTGTTAAAAATTGTTATAGTAATCTATGTGGAAATGAATTTACAATTAATAGTAAGTGAAGGTCGGATGTAATATGATATTAAAATCATCAATTTTGGAACGGGTTTTTTTTGAATCAAGGATACCTCAAATGATATTTGAATTTAACTTTAAAGAAAATGTAGCAAACGACGCGTTTTTTCGATTTATAGGTTACTCAAAAGATGAATGGGATGCATTAACTTTAGAAGAAATTTCCCATCCGGAAGATTATCAATTGGATATGCAGTTGTATCATGAAGTATTTACAGGAAAACGTCCATCCTATCAAATGGAAAAGCGATATTTTCATAAATCTGGTGAGATTATATGGGGATCGTTGAATGTAACATCGATAGAGGATCCTTTTTCACCTAAGAAGTATTTCTTAGCACAAATTTACGATATCACCGAACAAAAAAATCTTGAAAGAGTATTAACTGATAATGAGACAAAATATAGGTTATTAGCTGATAACTCTTCAGATATTATTAACTTATATTTACCAGACGGTAGGTTTTTGTATACCTCTCCTTCTATTACTCAGATTTTGGGGTATGATACAGATGAATTAACTGGTGAACTTCCATATAGTTTTATTCACCAAGATGATATTTCATATGTTAGAAGGAAGCACATGTCAATCCTTGAAAATAGGAGTCCTGTTTTAATTACTTATCGATTTAAGCATAAAAATGGTTCTTATATATGGGTAGAATCAAGTATAAGATCGATTATGGACGAGCGGACTGGAGAAATGACAGGCTTGATTTCTATTTCTCGGGATATTAGTAGTAGATTAGAAAAAGACAAGCTGCTTCAAAAATCTGAAAAATTGGCTGTAGTTGGCCAGCTTGCTGCAGCAGTAGCACATGAAATTCGCAACCCTTTAACATCTATTAAAGGCTTCATTCAACTATTTTCACAAACAAAAGAATATAACGATGAGTATATGAAGATTGTTCAAGCAGAGTTAAATCGTGTAGAAGAGATTATTTCGGAATTTTTAGCAATGGCTCGACCAAAAACTGAAAAAAAGGAAGTCTTAAATGTTGATGAGTTAATTAAACAAGTGATTACGCTTCTGAATGCGCAAGCTATTTTAGTTAATAAGGAAATTAATTATGTAAATGAAGCTGCAATCCCAATCGTAAAAGGTGATTCTAACAAACTAAAACAAGTATTTTATCATATTATTCAGAATGGTTTAGATTCACTTGAAGAGAAAGGGACTGTATATGTTAACATGACTTCATATAATGAGACTTTAAGAATTGATTTTATTGATGAAGGACGTGGTATTCCGAGGGAACGACTTAATAAGTTAGGTGAACCTTTTTATTCTCTCAAAGAAAAAGGAACGGGATTTGGATTAATGGCAAGTTACCAAATAATTGAGAATCATAATGGGAAAATAAACATCGATTCAACTATTGGGCAAGGGACAACAGTATCTGTTACACTCCCAATGTGAATTTAGTTTTGGCAGTAGATCAAGCAGAGGTGATTGTTTACATGTATTATGTCGTTTTAGATCTAGGATGTGCTGAGTGTGGAGAGAGCTCAAACGTTTTAGGGATCTTTACATCATTAGATAAAGCAAAAAAGGCAAGAGATGAATATAAAGAAGTCAATAAACTTGATGAATATTCAGATCATGAATTTTTCATTTACAAGATTGATACATTAGATAAAGTACATCAAAATAGCTTTGAACATCTTATTGGAGAATGAAACAATTGTCCCTTTTCAGCATATATTGGTTGAAAAAGGGGTATTTCCAGATGAAAAAATATTATTGCTCAAATTGTATGATTCTACATGATCAAAGCCTATGTTGTATGAAATGCGGTAATATTGAACTTAAGCACATAACAATAAGTGTTCAAAATCAAAAAGAAAAACAAGAGGACAATTAAGAGTGGGAATTTCACTAACTTTGACATACAATTGAATGAATTGCGCTCTCCTAAAGGAGAGTCTTTTTGTTTTAGGGGTGAAGTAAATAAGACTAACTAACATAGCAATCTTTTACCTTTTTATTAGTTACCTATGATGTTATTACATGGTGAGGATTGGTTGGAGGGGATAGTTTTTGATATTTTGACCTCTAAAATTCCGTTTGAATAAGTGGCATTTATTTTTTTCTTGTCTATTGAGAAAGGAAACATAATGTTTCGATTTATTATTTCATCATCTTTACTACGGTTGTAAACTGAAATACAGAGATGATCTCTTTGAACTTCAAGTTTGATTTCTTCCACTAAAACTCGTTCACCAAGTTCAGCTTCCACAATAAAATCCTCCCCAGTTTCAAATAGATCCAGTCTAAATGTTTGTTCATCTAGTAAACTGGTAAACGGATCTGTAAAGAATTGTGTCATCCATTCCTCAATACCGTTAATGTCCATTGGTTTTGAACATTTTTTTCTATTCATTTTATTGACCTCCATAGACAATATCTTCTCTAATAAATTGAAATCCCTTTTATGATTTACAATATTCAAAGATTCTATATGTGTGAAGGTATTTAGTTTGAAGAATTCATATGTAAGAAAATCCTCTTTTAAAGCAATATTGAAAAGGGGAGTCTGTCTATATCGAGATAACTGTAGCAAAATAAAGCAACAGATTTAGAGAATGGATTTCCCATTCTCCTCCAGTGCACTTTCTACATGTCATGTCCTTGATTATTCTTTTGACGAGTATGATTCGCATTTTTTACTTTTTTTGAGCCATCTAATGGCTCGGGTTGACCTGGATTATTTCCTTTTGGTGCATTTTTGCGTATATCCTTACCTGTATTTTTGTTTGTCATTGTTATCCCTCCTCAACAATAGGTTGTGCCAATTGTTGAAAATCATTCTTTACCTTAATGAATAAATTGTAAAAATTAGCACATCCTAATATATGGTTTCACAGAAAATGAAAGGAATGTGATTGATTTGCCATATAATAAAAATAACCAACAATCATATCAGGCAGCTCAACAAGGAGCAACAGAAGCTTTTCACGCTTATGAAAATATTGTGAAAGATAGTGCAGATTATGGGCACCAACTTAAACATTTAACAGAAGAAGTAAATGAAGCGTATCAACAAATAAATAATGCGCTTGAGAATGCAACTGAAACTCAAAGAGAAAGATTAGAACAATACCAAAGGGATCTTGAGCAAATAGTTCGGGATGTAAACCAAACGAATAAATAGAAGCAAAACGACGGGGTTCCGTCGTTTTTTGTCGTCTAAAAAAATCATTATTGGTTTTTTTTGCGCTTCTTATTATTTTGCTTTTGTGCAGCTGTTAGAGGTTCATTTTGCAATTCTTCATTATATCCTGTTCCAATCCCTTGCGCACTTGCATCGTTCATACCCATTCTTATATGGTTTGCTTTACGCTTAGCCATCCCATCCTTCACCTCCCACTTTAATGTAGCTTGTCTCAAATGGTAAAAATGCATACTAAGAGGGACGATATTAAAAGTAAAGTGAAAAATTTAGAAAAAAATGAAAAGTTTTTATCCATTTTACTTCAAAATTTGATATAGTAAAAAAGTAAAACTAGCACGCTTTCATAAGGTAAACTTATACATATCAATAACATCATTGTTATTTACTTATGATACTAGTTGTATTAAGATTGAATTGTGAAAATAATTAAAAATTGGGGTACCATCCTTCGACAAATGTCGATCCTTGATCTTATTAAGGGGGAGAATTTATGACTAATCAAGTAACTACTAAGCAAGATGCTTTCCAAGCGCGTAAAAATTTTACCGTTAATGGAAAGTCGTACAACTACTATTCATTACAAGCATTAGAAGATGCAGGAATTGGTAACGTTTCACGCTTGCCATATTCAGTAAAAGTTCTTTTAGAATCTGTTTTACGTCAAGTAGATGGCAGAGTCATTACAAAGGAACATGTAGAAAATTTAGCGAAATGGGGAACAAGTGAACAAAAAGATATTGATGTTCCGTTTAAACCATCTCGTGTTATTCTTCAAGACTTCACTGGTGTTCCAGCTGTAGTTGATTTAGCTTCTTTACGAAAAGCAATGGCTGATATGGGTGGAGATCCAGATAAAATTAACCCAGAAATTCCAGTTGACCTAGTAATTGACCACTCTGTACAGGTTGATCGTGCTGGAACAGCTGATGCTCTTCAATTTAATATGGATTTAGAATTTGAACGTAATGCAGAACGTTATAAATTCCTTAGCTGGGCAAAAAAATCATTTGATAACTATCGTGCTGTACCACCTGCAACAGGTATCGTTCACCAAGTAAACCTTGAATACTTGGCTAATGTTGTTCATGCAGTTAAAAATGAAGACGGAGAATTTGAAGCATTTCCAGATTCTCTAGTTGGTACTGATTCACATACAACAATGATCAATGGTATTGGAGTTCTTGGATGGGGTGTTGGTGGTATTGAAGCGGAAGCTGGTATGCTAGGACAACCATCATATTTCCCAGTACCTGAAGTTATAGGAGTTAAGTTAACTGGAGAGCTTCCAAACGGAACGACAGCAACAGATTTAGCATTAAAAGTAACGCAAGTACTTCGTCAACAAGGTGTTGTTGGTAAATTTGTTGAATTCTTTGGACCTGGTGTGGCTGGTCTTCCACTTGCTGACCGTGCAACAATTGCGAATATGGCACCTGAATATGGTGCAACTTGTGGATTCTTCCCGGTTGATGAAGAAGCACTTAATTACATGCGTCTAACAGGACGCGACGAAGAACAAATTCAAGTTGTTGGCGAATATTGTAAAGCAAACGGATTATTCTTCACACCAGATAATGAAGATCCAATCTTCACAAAGGTTGTTGAAATTGATCTTACAGAAATTGAAGCAAATCTTTCAGGTCCTAAGCGTCCACAGGATTTAATCCCTCTTTCCATGATGAAGGATACATTCCATGAGCATTTAGTAGCACCTGCTGGTAACCAAGGCTTTGGTTTAGAGGCAACTGAAATGAACAAAGAAATCACTGTGAAGTTCAAAAACGGTGAAGAAACAAAAATGAAAACTGGTGCAATTGCAATTGCGGCAATTACTAGTTGTACAAATACATCAAACCCATATGTTTTGGTTGCTGCTGGTCTTGTTGCAAAAAAAGCAACTGAACTTGGCTTGGAAGTACCTAAATATGTAAAAACTTCTTTAGCTCCAGGATCAAAGGTTGTTACTGCTTACTTAGAAAACTCAGGTCTTCTACCACACCTTGAGCAACTTGGTTTTAACCTTGTTGGTTATGGTTGTACAACTTGTATTGGTAATTCAGGTCCTCTTGCCGACGAGATTGAAGAAGCTGTAGCAGCTAATGACTTATTGGTAACATCTGTTTTATCAGGTAACCGTAACTTTGAGGGTCGTATCCACCCACTTGTAAAAGGGAACTACCTTGCATCACCACCATTAGTTGTGGCATATGCATTAGCAGGTACAGTTGATATCGATCTACAAAGTGACTCACTTGGTAAAGATAAAGATGGTAAAGATGTATTCTTTAAGGATATTTGGCCATCAACAAATGAAATTAACGAAGTTGTAAACAAAACAGTTACTCCTGAGTTATTTAGAAAAGAATATGAGCAAGTATTTGATGATAATGCACGTTGGAATGAAATAGAAACAACGGACGAAGCATTATACGTATGGGATGAGACATCAACATACATTCAAAACCCTCCATTCTTTGAAGGTCTAGAAGCTGAACCAGGTAAAGTGGAAACACTTAAAGGCTTACGAGTTGTTGCGAAGTTTGGTGATTCTGTTACAACTGACCATATTTCACCTGCTGGTTCAATCGGTAAAGATACGCCTGCTGGACGTTACCTACAAGAAAACGGTGTGACACCAAGAGAGTTCAACTCTTATGGTTCTCGTCGTGGTAACCACGAAGTAATGATGAGAGGTACGTTTGCAAACATCCGTATCAAAAATCAAATTGCTCCAGGTACAGAAGGTGGCTATACAACTTACTGGCCAACTGGTGAAGTGAAATCAATCTATGATGCTTGCATGGATTACAAACAGGATGGAACAGGCCTTGTTGTATTAGCTGGTAAGGATTATGGGATGGGTAGTTCACGTGACTGGGCAGCAAAAGGTACAAACCTTCTTGGTATCAAAACAGTTATCGCCGAGAGCTTTGAGCGTATCCACCGTAGTAACCTTGTATTAATGGGTGTTCTTCCTCTTCAATTTAAAGAGGGAGATAGTGCTGAGGTACTTGGTTTAACAGGTAAGGAAACAATAGAAGTGGAAATTGACGAAACAGTAAAACCACGTGACTTCGTTAAAGTTACAGCAACAGACGAAGCTGGGAACAAAATAGAATTTGAAGTCCTAGTTCGTTTTGACAGCGAAGTGGAAATCGACTACTACCGTCACGGTGGTATCCTTCAAATGGTATTACGTGATAAATTAAAAGGCTAATAATAAAAAAGAGAACGGATTATCCGTTCTCTTTTATTTATAATGATTCAAGTCATATCTTGTGTCCAATTTAGTAACCTTGTATAAGAAAGATTGCCCCTTAAGAAATACCACGCTTATAATAAAAGGATAAGCATATGTAAGGGGATATAAAATGTACGATGCATTCCGGCTTGGGCTATTTACGATTCAGTATTTATACATAATTTTCATAAGTACATCTATCACAACGTACTTTATATTAAGTGGCCTTACTATGAGTCTAAATTGAAAAGGTTTTTTTAGCAGTATTATTGGACAATGGTGTTTATTATGTTGTTCTCTTATAAATTTAGTGTGATTTTATTATGAGCCTGTGCTCATTTTAACAACTCATTGGTTATATTTTACTGATGGTGTAAAAGAGGACTATATTTAGGAGCATTAATCGGATTCATTTGTTTAATTTTGGAAAATACGAAAAGAAAAAATAAAAATAAAAACCTTCATGGTATCGCTATGTATAAAAAATGCATTATTTTCTTTTCTGTAGGAGGTTGTAAGATTGAAAAAAGTTTTGGCCATCTCTATATTAGTCTTTCTTATCGGTTATACAATTTATTACGCTATAAATCCTGTTACTCCAAAGGTAGGTGTGACAGAGGGAAGTTCTGCACCAGATTTTGAGTTATCAACACTTAACGGAGAGTCCATGAGTTTATCGAGTTTAAGGGGGAAGAAAGTTATGATCAATTTCTGGGCTACATGGTGTCCTCCATGCCGTTCAGAAATGCCTGATATGCAAAAGGTACAAGATGAAAACGATGATGTTGTTGTGCTTGCAGTGAATCTAACTAGCTCTGAAAGTAGTATAGATACGGTTGAAAGCTTTGTTAAGGAGCTAGGGCTAGCATTTCCAGTACTCTTAGATAAAAAAGGAGAAATTAACAATCAATATGAAGTACTTTCCTATCCAACTTCATATTTTGTTGATGAAAATGGTGTTATCCAAACAAAATTTGTGGGTGCTTTATCTTATGAACAGATGAATGATTTCCTAGAAAATCTTTAAACCGGGCCATCTTGGCTACGGTTTTTTAATGCTGAAAAAAGCTAATTTAATTTATTTTTAAAAAAAATGTTAAAATTTCAGAAAATTGGGTATCCTTTTATAAAATAATCCTTTTATAAAATAATACGGAGGTGACTAGCAATATGAGAAGAACAAAAAAGAAATCATTTGAAGAGTTAGTAAAGGAAAATAAACAACAATTGTTACAAGATCGTGAAGCACTGGATTTATTGGAAGAACGTTGGGAGCAACGTGTAATAAAGAGGCTTGATTAACGAATTTCGTCTTATTTTAACAAGCTTTTCTAGTCATTGATTTGTTGCTTCGAGGGTATCATAGACTTTGAGGAGGCGATAATAATGGCTGGACAAAATGATACACAATCACACTTTAACCCAAACCATGTTGGAACTAAATCACGAGGATTTGGAAACAATAAAGGAAAACAAATGCAGGATAAGTCTGGAAAACATGCACAAGTGATTCAAACAAAAGGCGAATAAAACTGATCTTACAAATATATGCCTTTTTTGTGAGAATTATTGGAGCTTTAATAAAGTGAACAAACAAAAAGAAAAAAATACGTGTTTAAAATCTTCTTCAATACAACAGACTAACATTGTTTAGTTGCATATTAATGCTTACAGACACAATGAGAGGAAGGATACACGATGACAAAACATACAAGACCAAATCCAGATGACCGTACTGATAACGTTGAAAAGCTTCAAAGTATGGTTCAAAACACGATTGAAAATATTGAGGAAGCGCAGGACTCACTCCAATTTGCAAATCCAGAAGAACGTGAACGTATCGAAGCTAAAAATCTGCGCCGAGAAGAAAGTATTAATGCGATGCGCAGTGAAATAAAAGATGAAGCACAAGCGCGTGAAAATGGATACCGTCATGATCAATAAATAAACCAGGCTTTATGCCTGGTTTATTTTTTTAGCAAGCTCAAAAAAGATATGTTATCATTGTTTGAAGTAATTTTATTTGGATCAAGGTAACAAGGAGAGAAGAAAGCATGCATATATCTAAAGCAGAAGTTGAAGTTCGATATGCGGAAACAGATCAAATGGGTGTTGTGTACCATGCTAATTACTTAATTTGGATGGAAGTAGGTAGAACAAAGCTTATTCAAGACCTTGGATTTTCCTATGCAGGAATGGAAGAACAAGGTATTATCTCACCAGTCATAGACCTCGAAATTTCTTATAAAAAGCCTCTTCGTTATGGTGATACAGCAACAGTTCATACATGGATTGAGGAATATAACGGGTTAAAAAGTGTTTATGGATATGAAATCTATACACCATCAGATGAACTAGCGGTTCAAGCAAAGTCAAGCCATGTTTGCGTGAATAAAGATACGTTTAAACCTGTTAAATTTAAAAAAATGTTTCCAGATTGGCATGAAGCTTATGAGAAGGCGAAGAAATAAATGGCATTTGGGATTTCACGTCAGGAATTACTTAAGTGGAAAAAGGATGTTGAACGGGGAAATATTGCTTTTTTGACCCATTTTTGGCTTGATAATCGTTTTCCAACAAGTCATAGTGTAACAAAAGTTGGCTGTAAAGATATTGACAAGCTGGCTGAATGGGGAATGAATTATGGTTTAAAAAGAGAATGGATTCACCATTACAAACATTTTCCGCATTTTGATTTATTGGGTGAAACCCAAATGAAAGTGTTAAAGGATTATGGGCTTCACGAACATATTAAACGCTTTAAATTGTAAGAGAAACAAGATTAAAGCTGCCTGTATAGGGAAATCCCATACTAAAATAACTCGGCAATTTCTTAAATTAGCTATATATTTTAGTGGGAACAATCCCTATGCACATTAACGGAATTTCCTCGCTGCAGTATGACTTAGTTATAAAGAAAAATAGGCTCATCAACATTTTCATCTAAATCCACATGTAAATCATGATCGTCAAAATACCATAAATCACGATTTTCTACAAAAAACGTAATCCCTTTACTCTCTACACTAGAGCCTACTTCTTCTGGATTCTGTTTCACAACACCAAGTGAGAATCCTTTCTGAACATTACTACATCCACCATATCTCACAAAAAATTGAACCTTATCTCCTTTTTTTAGCTGCAATTCATTTATATACCAATCTGTCGCTTTATTATCAATCGTTAATTTCATTTTGAGAACACTCCTTTGAATTCTACTTCATCTCTTATTTCATTATAATATAGATATAAAGATAGGGCTAATAATGTTAACTAAGTAACAATTATAAAGGGAAGAGGATGGTAGAAAGTTGCAATAGACAACCATCAACCATCCTCTTAGAGTTACGTTTCTATAGCCATTTTACCTTCGGCTCAGTTCGATTCATTATTCTTTTTATATTTGCACGATGACGATAGATAACAAATCCTGTTAAGAGTGTAATAACAATCATGAGTGGAATATCTTTCGTAAACAGACTATAAACAATCCCGTACACACCCGCAAGCATGGAGGAAAGCGATACATATTTTGAAATATATAGTACAATAAAGAAAAAGGCTAAAATGGTGATAAACATAATCGGTACATAAAATAACAGAACACCACCAGATGTAGCAACTGCTTTTCCACCTTTAAATTTTGCGAAAATTGGGTATGTGTGACCAATTACAGCAAAAATTCCGACTAATAAAGGACTTAAGTCATCTTGACCAAATAAAATAGGTAAAGCTGCAGCAAGTGTTCCCTTTAAGATATCTGCACTCGTAACGATTAATCCAGCCTTAATCCCTAAGGTTCGGAAAGTATTCGTACCACCTAAGTTCCCGCTTCCATGTTCACGTATGTCAACACCATATCCCAGTTTGCCTACAATTAAGCCAGATGGAATGGATCCTAGTAAATAAGCTAAAATAAAAATAATGGCTTCAATCATGTTTGTACTCCTTTGCGTATTCTTTCTTTATTCTATCATGAGCTGGAACAAAAACACTATTAGAGAATAAAAAAAGATAAAATATATCATGTTAAGGGTAACATTTATTCGA
>JAPSLU010000049.1 GCA_031180405.1 Bacillus sp. (in: firmicutes)
GTTGAGGAGGCTCACCGCCCACCCCACGGAAAGCGAGCATCCTGGAGCTCAAATCAACCATCTCAACACTTATTACAAAGCAAAAAAAGTTTGCGAAAAACAGCCAAAGAAAAAAAGACTGCAAGCAAACCCAAATTCAATTAGTTTGTCTACAGTCTTGCGTGAATTTATAAATGAATTCACGTTTTTTATTTGGTAACCTATGTTAAAAGCTACTACTATTCAGTCATAAAAAACTTTTAATAGATTAAATATAATGAATGCTCAGATTAAAGAAAATTTGAATAAAAAATGCTCAACTATAGATAAAGAATATACTAATGGGATCAATATTGTCTGTTTAGATAACTTACCTGATACCCTATCCTTAGATAATTCATACTACGGTTACATGGCCATATTCATTTTTGTGAGAAAGTTTTAATTATCGCAAAATTTTTAAAAATACATTTTTATAAATAGTGATTGCATAAATATTAACCTGTGATAAAATACAAATTATCGAATAAACATTAATAGATTATCATTGAAATGTAGATAATAATAAAAAGTATTATGTTATAGGAGGAAACTAAGATGAAGAAATTTTCATTATTCATTATAAGCTTATTAGTTGTAGGATTAATGGCAGCTTGTGGAACAGGTGAACAAGAAGGAAATGAATCAACATCAGGGGCAGAAGGAGATAACAAGAAAGTATTAAAGATGGCAACATCTGCTGACTACCCTCCTTTTGAGTATATTGACACTGCTAAAGGTAGTGACATTATCGGTTTTGATATTGACTTAGTTAATGCGTTAGCAGAAAAAACAGGCTACGAAGTTGAAGTTCAAGACATGGATTTTAATAGCTTAATCCCTGCACTACAGGCTAAACAAATTGATTTAGTTCTAGCTGGTATGACACCAACACCAGAACGTGCTGAAAACGTTGATTTTACAGACATTTATTATGCTGCAAATCATATGATCGTTTCCCTAAAGGAAAATGAAATAAAAAGTATTGAAGAATTAGAAGGAAAAACTATAGGTGTTCAATTAGGTTCAATTCAAGAAGAAAAAGCAACGGAGATTTCAGAACAAGTTGAATTGAAAATCGAAAACCGTAATAAAATTTCTGAACTAATACAGGAAATGAAAGCCGGTCGTTTTGATGCAGCTATAATTGAGGATACAGTCGCAACAGGATATTTTGAAAAAGATGATCAGTTAACTGGTTTTAAACTTGGATCAAATGATGAAGCAGGCTCAGCTATTGCTTTCCAAAAAGGAAGCAAATACACTCAAGAATTTAATGAAGCATTAAATGAAATGAAAGAAAATGGCGAACTTGAAAAGTTAATTGTAAAATGGTTCGGTGGGCAACAATAAAGGAAATTGGAATTGAGAGAGAGGCTAACTCAGAAGGGATTCCCTTTCGTTGAGTAAGCCCTTTTTTATGCTAGTGAAATAAACCTTTTTGTCACCTTGGAGCTATAAAAATGTTCTAAAAGAGTTTTTATTTATATTGAAAGGAGTTGGAGAACAAAATGGATATTAATTTTTCTTCCATTGTTCCATCACTCCCCTTTATATTAGAGGGAATCTGGGTAACATTAAAGATTGTTGTATTGTCTTTGTTACTAGGTTTCGTGTGGGGGATTGTACTTGCACTATTTAAGATTAGCCGCGTTAAACCTTTAATGTGGATTGCAGATGCTTATACTTCTATTTTTAGAGGAACTCCTCTTGTTTTGCAATTATTAATTATTTATTTTGGTCTACCACAAGTACTAGGGTTTTCAATTGAACCTTACCCAGCTGCTGTTGCGGCATTTACGCTGAATTCAGGCGCATATATATCGGAGATTATTCGTGCAGGTATTAATGCGATTGATAAGGGTCAACAAGAAGCTTCTATGGCTTTAGGTGTACCATATTCAAAAATGATGAAGGATATTATCTTACCACAAGCATTTAAAAATATATTACCAGCGTTAATGAATGAATTTATTACGTTAACAAAAGAATCTGCCATTGTGACGGTTATTGGAGTACAAGATATCATGAGAAGAGCTTACCAAGTAGGTGCAGATTCATATAATTACTTTGCTCCATTACTATTTGCAGGATTAATTTATTATGTATTAGTCATGTTCTTAACACTTCTTGGTAAAGGAATAGAAGGGAGAATGAGACGAAGTGATTAAAGTAGATAATTTGCATAAATCCTATGGGAAATTAGAAGTCTTAAAAGGGATATCAACAACAATTGCTTCAGGTGAAGTGATTGCCATTATTGGTCCTTCTGGTTCTGGTAAATCGACTTTTCTTCGCTGCTTAAATTTACTAGAAAAGCCAACAAATGGTGAGATTTCTATTAATGAAGTCGATATTACAAATCCAAAAACAGACATTGCAAAAGTTAGACAAAATGTAGGAATGGTGTTTCAGCACTTCCATCTTTTCCCTCATAAATCCGTTTTAGATAATATAACGTATGCTCCAATAACTGTTAGAGGTTTATCGAAGCAAGAAGCAGAGGAGCAAGGGAAGGACCTGTTAAAAAAGGTTGGGCTGCTTGATAAAGCATCTGAATACCCTAGCCGATTATCTGGTGGACAAAAGCAAAGAGTAGCCATTGCAAGAGCTCTGGCAATGAACCCTGATGTTATGTTATTTGATGAACCAACATCTGCACTAGATCCGGAGATGGTAAAAGAGGTTTTAGAAGTTATGAAAGATTTGGCACAAACAGGAATGACTATGGCCATTGTGACTCATGAGATGGGGTTTGCAAAAGAAGTAGCTGATCGCGTTCTATTCCTTGATGGAGGATTACTTGTAGAGGATTCACCTCCAAACGAATTCTTTACAAGACCTAAAACAAAACGTGCACAAGAGTTTTTAGAAAAGATGCTTTAAGGGTAACAAATCAGTCTTTGCAGAAGATGATCAACATGATCATCTTTTTTCGTGTTTGCTTTTAAATAGTGTAAACTAATTAATTAGAAACATCTTTGAATTTTAATATCAAAGGAGTACTTTATGTTTAAAATCGGTTATCGTACAGCAAAAACAGCTCTTGGAACAACAATTGCCGTTATATTGGCACAGTTTCTAGGGTTAGACTATTTTACATCTGCTGGAATTATTACAATTCTCTGTATTCAAGTCACTAAAAAGAAATCTCTAAGGAGCTCATGGGAACGATTCCTTGCTTGTTCGATTGCAATGGTATTTTCGTTTGTTTTCTTTGAATGGATCGCCTATCACCCACTTGTGATTGGTCTACTATTATTACTCTTTATTCCTACTACTGTTGTAGTAAAAGCTACTCAGGGTATCGTTACAAGTACAGTCGTTATATTTCATCTATATAGCACCAATCATATAACTTTTCAAGTGATCGGTAATGAGATACTGCTAGTATCGATAGGGATAGGTGTTGCGCTAGTAATGAACTTATACATGCCAAGTGTAGAGAAACAATTGAAAAACTATCAAATAAATATCGAAGAAAACTTTGCAGGCATTTTTAAAGAAATTGAACTTTATCTAATTGAAAAAAACAGAAAATGGGACGGGAATGAAATTACAAGAACAGCCCAACTTATTGATGAAGCAAAGACATTAGCTTTTCGGGATGTTGAAAATCATTTTTTGCGACATGAAAATTCATATTATCATTATTTTAAAATGAGGGAGAAGCAATTTGAAATTATCGAGCGGGTCATACCAAGTATTACTTCTATTCATATAGCCATTGAGCAAAGTAAGATGATTGCAAACTTCCTTCATGAACTTAGTTTAAATATCCACCCGGGGAATACCGCACATAAGTTTTTAGTGCAACTTTTAGAAATGAAAAAATCATTTGAAGAAATGGAACTACCAAAGACACGAGAGGAATTTGAAGCAAGAGCGGCCTTGTACCATTTTGTAAAGGAAATGGAACATTATCTCATCATTAAAAGTCAGTTTAAAGGAATGGAATCATAATATTGGGTTCATATTAACAGAAAAAGGACGCTGATGTGATGAAGATGTTGCTTCTTTTTCTTATATTCGTACAATCGCCAATATGGCCTATAGGTGAAAATCCAATTCCAGGTGATCCTTATCTTATTATTAATAAACAAACAAATGAACTTGCTTTTATTCATGATAATGAAGTCGAGGAGGTCCATCAAGTAGCAACTGGAAAGACAGATGCGCTTACTCCTGAAGGGGAATTTACAATTGTTGTTAAGGCGGTTGATCCCTATTATCGAAAAAAAAATATTCCAGGCGGTGACAAGAAAAATCCACTAGGTACTAGATGGATTGGCTTTGATGCTCTAGAGACAGATGGGCGGACATATGGTGTTCATGGCACTAATAATAATAAATCAATTGGATCTTACGTGACCCAAGGATGTGTACGTATGCAAAATAAGGATGTTGAGTTGCTTTATGATAAAGTTCCTTTGGGGACGAAGATTCTGATTACAAACTCCCAAAAAACGTTTGAACAACTAGCTGTTAAACATGGAGCAATAAAAAAAGAGTCTGGCTCGCAAAGATAAATATCTTTGCGAACAGGCTCTTTTTGTACATTAGGACTTGGTAAAAAAATTCTTCTTAAAAAATCAGAAAGTTTAAAATCCTTACTTTAGTTTTGTTATCCGGCTCAGGCGCCATCGTCTCTAAAATTTAGTCAGGTAAAAACCGCCGACATTCCAACTCACTCTTGTGCCGATAGGATGGCGCTTTTCTTATATCTCAAAAATCTTTTTTTACATGATATCATTTGATTTGACTTTGAAAACTTAAGCTTCCGCAAAAAAATTTAAAACCAAACGGAAACACCGGCAAGTAAAGTCGTAATAAGCATAACACCAATCATTAAATAAACTACAACTTTTTGTGTTTTACGTGACATATTTCTTCACTCCTTGTAAGTATATTCTAACGTGAAATAAACAAATGGACAACTGCTAAAATGTGAAAGAAATTCGTCAAAAATAGAGGGATTTCTTTAATGAAAACAGAAGATTATTATATCTTGATAACGTTTACAGAGGGGTGGGATTGGAATGGTGCACAAAGTTGATCATATTGGAATTGCGGTACATTCAATTGAAGAGGCATTGCCTTTCTATATGGATATTTTAAAACTTTCATTTGTTGGGGTGGAGGAGGTTCAATCACAGAAAGTAAAGGTAGCCTTTTTACAAGCTGGAGAAACAAAAATTGAATTACTAGAACCGATGACAGAGGAAAGCCCTATTGCAAAATTTTTGCAAAAAAGAGGGGAAGGAATCCATCATGTAGCATTTGGTGAGAATGACCTTTTAAATCGACTAGTAGAATTAAAAACGAAAGGGATACCACTTATAGATGATGCCCCTCGAGCAGGTGCTGCAAATTCTCAAATTGCTTTTATCCATCCAAGAGCCGCTAATAATGTTTTAGTTGAATTATGTGAGAAAAACAACGGGGGTGAACAGAATGAATCTTGATATTTATGATAAAATAAACGAATTATACGAAAAAAGACGTGAAGTAGAACTCGGTGGAGGGGATAAAAAAATAGAAAAACAACATGAAAAGGGAAAATTGACTGCAAGAGAGAGAATTGAGTTATTACTTGATGAAGGATCCTTTGTGGAAATAAATCCGTTTATTGAGCATCGATGTCATGATTTTGGTCTCTCAAACAAAAAAGGTCCTGGTGATGGTGTTGTAACTGGTTACGGTAAAGTAAATGGAAGACCAGTTTATTTATTTTCTCAAGATTTCACCGTATTTGGAGGAGCGCTTGGAGAAATGCATGCCAAAAAAATTGCAGCTGTGATGGATTTAGCAGCAAAAACTGGTACTCCATTTGTGGGACTTAATGACTCCGGCGGTGCGAGAATCCAAGAAGGTGTGGTATCATTAGATGGTTACGGACAAATCTTTTATCGGAATACGATATATTCAGGTGTGATTCCACAACTATCAGTCATCCTTGGACCTTGTGCTGGAGGAGCGGTTTACTCACCAGCTATTACAGACTTTGTATTCATGGTGGAAAAAACAAGTCAAATGTTTATTACAGGGCCAAAAGTGATCGAAACCGTAACAGGTGAAAAAATTAGCTCCGAGGATTTAGGAGGAGCTACGGTACATAATACTATTAGTGGTAATGCGCATTTTTCTGGCCAAACCGAAGAGGAGGTGCTCCTTCAGGTTCGAAAATTATTAAGTTATTTGCCCCAGAATAATGAGGAAAAGCCCCCTGCTATTTCATATTCTAATGAAACAGATTATCGATCGGATTTAACGGATTTGATTCCATTTGACGCTGTAAGGCCTTACGATGTACGAATTGTGATAGAACAAGTTGTTGACGAGGGTTCTTTCTTTGAAATTCAAAGAAACTTTGCAAAAAACATTGTGATTGGTTTAGCGCGTATTAAGGGTGAAGTTGTTGGGCTTGTTTGCAATCAGCCAAAATATATGGCTGGTGGATTAGATATTGATTCCTCCGATAAAGCAGCAAGGTTTATCCGTTTTTGTGATTCGTTTCAAATCCCACTTATAACGTTTGAAGATGTGACAGGATTTTTCCCAGGAGTAAAACAGGAACACGGTGGAATCATTCGTCATGGTGCAAAAATTTTATATGCTTATTCTGAAGCAACAGTACCAAAATTAACGGTCATTTTAAGGAAAGCTTATGGTGGAGCCTATGTTGCGTTAAACAGCAAATCGATTGGAGCAGACCTCGTTTATGCGTGGCCTAATGCAGAGATAGCAGTAATGGGTCCACAAGGAGCAGCAAATATTATTTTTGCTAAAGAAATAAAGGAAAGCTCAAACCCTGAGCAAACTAGAGCTGAAAAAATTGAGGAGTATCGACAAAAGTTTGCGAATCCTTATGTTGCAGCAAGTCAAGGTATGGTTGATGACGTAATCGACCCTAGGGAAACTCGTATTAAGATCATTCAGGCTCTTGAAATGTTAAGAACAAAAAAAGAAAGTAGACCGGCAAAAAAACATGGGAATATTCCCCTTTAAATATAGGAGGTAATATACAATGATTAATACTAAACGATTACTTGACGAGTTTTTAGAGCTTGTTCAAGTAGACTCTGAAACAAAGTATGAGGCAGAAATTGCAAAGGTTTTAAAAAAGAAGTTTGCAGATCTAGGTTTACATGTCATTGAAGATGATACAACTAAAGTAACAGGCCATGAATCGGGAAATTTAATTTGTACATTAGAAGCTACGAAGGATCAGGTTGATACCATATATTTTACATCTCACATGGACACGGTTGTTCCTGGCAAGGGCATAAAGCCGAGAATTAAAGATGGATATGTTGTAACAGATGGTACAACTATTCTTGGAGCAGACGATAAAGCTGGCTTAGCGGCAATGCTTGAGGCAATAAGAACACTAAAGGAACAAAATATTGCTCATGGAAAAATTGAATTTATCATTACAGCAGGTGAAGAGTCAGGGCTTGTAGGTGCAAAAGCGCTAGATCCCAAGCTAATGACTGCAAAATATGGCTACGCGCTTGACAGTGATGGCAAAGTTGGAACGATTATTGTTGCAGCTCCTACCCAAGCAAAGGTAAAGGCGACAATTTATGGAAAAACAGCCCATGCTGGTGTTGCACCAGAAAAGGGTGTTTCAGCTATAACTATTGCGGCTAAGGCTATTGCTAAAATGCCTCTAGGTAGAATCGATCATGAAACAACTGCAAATATCGGCCGCTTTGAAGGTGGAACCCAAACAAATATTGTGTGTGATCTTGTCCATATCTTAGCTGAAGCTAGATCACTTATCCCTGAAAAAATGGAATCTCAAGTAAAAAAAATGAAGGATGCCTTTGAAAGTGTTGCGTCTGAAATGGGCGGAAGAGCAGAAGTTGAAGTAGAGGTCATGTATCCTGGATTCAAATTCGGTGAAGGTGATCATGTCGTTGAAGTGGCAAAACGAGCAGCAGCTAGAATTGGACGTGATAGTGATCTCCAAACAAGCGGTGGTGGAAGTGATGCAAATGTCATTGCGGGTAACGGAATCCCAACCGTAAACTTAGCTGTTGGGTATGAAGAAATTCATACAACAAATGAAAAAATGCCTATTGAAGAACTTGAAAAAACAGCTGAGCTTGTTTTAGCAATCATTCAAGAAGTTTCACAATAATTTGATTACCGTTCAAGGCTGTCTAAAATAAGGCAGCCTTTTTGGTGTTTCTTACCCTTAATGTATGTTTTCCTCCATTTCACGAGTTTATTACCATCTATAGTTTCCTCACAAATGAAGGAAAATAGAAAGGTACGTGAATTCATTAAAAGGAGGGGTTTAGGTTGATAAAAAAGAAACTTGGATTAATTACAACTAGCGTTATGATAGTTGGGTTAGTTGCTTGTAATAATAATGAAGGTGCATTAGATGGTGAATATAGAGAAAACAATAATATAGATGTTGCTGAAAATGTCAATTACAATGGGCGCGGCAGCTATGGTCCACTTACACGTGACATGACAAACCGCAATCATGACAACAATAGGGTTGATGGTGACTTTAATTTTATGCCAGGTCGAATGATGACAAAAGATCCTAATGGCATGACAATTTCAAGTTTAAATACTGAATTATCGAGTAAAGATTATCCCCACACAAGAGCTATTTCTGTTCAAGACGCTAAATATAAATTTATAAGAGCAAACACGAGAGAGGAAGCTGAACAACAAGCACGTCAGTTTATGGAGCAACAAAAACAACAAGTACGACAATATGGAAATCAATTTGCAAACCAATCTCCATCACAACAACAGGCAAATCAACAGCAAGCACAAACAGATAAACAGGCTGAAAATAACACAAATCAACAGAAAAATCAGGCTCCTGCTCAGCAAGCCGATAAAACACCGACTCAGCAAGCTCAAAAAGATACACAACAGGTAAACCAAGGTATTAGTCAAGTAGCACAACAGGTAATTGATCTAACGAATGCTGAAAGACGAAGAAATGGTTTGCCTAATTTAAAAGCAGACTCACAATTAAGTGGTGTTGCTCAAAAAAAATCAGAAGATATGCGACAAAATAATTATTTCTCACACACAAGCCCTACCTATGGTTCACCATTTGATATGATGAGAGACTTTGGTGTAACGTACAAAACAGCTGGTGAAAACATTGCCCAAGGCCAGCAATCAGCCCAAGAGGTTGTACAAGCGTGGATGAACAGTGAGGGACATCGAAAAAATATTTTAAGTAAGGATTTTACTCATATCGGTATAGGTTATGATTCAAACGGACATCATTGGACACAGATGTTTATTGGAAAATAACAATTAAGAAAACAGAAGCTGTCCCTCTAGAATTGGGACAGCTTTTGTTATTATAAAAGCTCATTTAACAAGAAAATCAGTTGATACTTTATTTAACTGGCCTATTTCAGGAGTCATCCAAGCCGATAGAGTGTATTCTCCCTTAACTAAGTTTAAGTCAGTTAAGTGAATGTCGTATATTAGCTCTTCCTCAGGTGAAATTTCTTCCTCGCCTAGTGCCGAAAGAAAAGCAGCGGTACTAGAAAACAGAAAAATCTCTTCTTGATTTTTTGTAGTTACTGAATAATCAATACGTTGTGAACTTGTAAATTTTAGAGTAATTATTTCCTTTGATTTATTTTTTACTCGATATTTATAGTGGAGTGGTGCAACCTTTGTCAATGTACCTATCATATCACCTGCTACAATATTACTGCTGATTCCATCTCGATTTTCGATAGTATTTTCACCTTCTGTCGTATTAGTTGTTCCACAACCTGAAAGAAAAAGGATAATTAAAAGCATTCCGATCGCTAATTTCACTAACAATACCTGCTTTCTATTTTGTATTTGTCTAATTTGACGAAAAAAATAATATGTTGGTTACATTAAAGTTATTTTCTTATTAAGGAATTTTTGAAATTTAGTACTATAGCTAAGTGTGCGACATCCAGCTTCGGCAGTCTTTTTGCTAATAGAAAGCGGCCTAGCATCTCCAGGATCTAGCCACGAATGAAATGAAGAAAAGAACCGTCTTCTATTCAATTGCATCTTATTCCCCCAAACCGATCAGGAGCTTGCGCTTTTGTAACTTATAGCTTACTAAAAGTGGAGTGTCAGAAAACCTTCCGTAAAATAAGAATTCCATTTATTGAATTTATTAATAAGCATATATAAAAAAACAAATTGGTACCGATTACATTAAAAATATTTGAAAAATTATAAAAAAACCGTTGTTTACTCAGGAAAATTCTGTATAATTTGAATTACATAAATGTTACCTTTTATTACATAGTAAGTTAGGTTATGTAACATTTATATTATTTTTCCAGTTATTCCTAAAAAGAAAAGGAGTGTTGTTGTGTTGAAAACAAAAAAAGGGTTTTTAGCCATTATTTTGTCTGTATTTATGCTTGGTGCTTGTGCAGCCCAAACGAGTCAGTCTTCTACGGAGTCAGAATCAAAGGAACCTTCTTCAACGACAAGTACGGAGGGTGATACTATTCAGGTTGGGATTTTGCATTCTTTAAGTGGAACTATGGCTATAAGTGAGGTTTCTTTACGTGATGCAGAACTTATGGCGATTGAAGAAATAAATGCCGCTGGTGGGGTATTAGGAAAGCAAATTGAACCAGTCGTAGAAGATGGTGCTTCAGATTGGCCGACGTTCGCTGAAAAAGCTCGTAAGCTACTTCAACAAGATAAAGTGGCTACTATCTTTGGTGGGTGGACTTCTGCAAGCCGTAAAGCGATGTTGCCAGTAGTTGAGCAAAATAACGGACTGTTATGGTATCCGGTTCAATACGAGGGTATGGAGCAATCACCAAATATTTTTTACACAGGGGCAACAACAAATCAACAAATCGTTCCAGCGATTGATTGGATGTTAGAAAATCAAGGGAAAAATATATTCTTAGTAGGTTCTGACTATGTATTTCCACGTACAGCAAACAAAATCGTTAATGCACAATTAAAAGCAAAAGGCGGAACGGTTGTTGCGGAAGAATACACACCTCTTGGACATACAGACTACAACACAATCATTAGCAAAATCAAATCAGAAAAGCCAGATGCTATTTTTAATACACTAAATGGGGATAGTAATGTTGCTTTCTTTAAACAGCTTAAGGATGCAGGCATTACTCCAGAAGATATTCCAGTCATGTCAGTAAGTGTGGCAGAAGAAGAAATTCGTGGTATTGGTACAGATGTATTAGAAGGACACTATGCTGCTTGGAACTACTACCAAACAACTGATACCGCAGAAAACAAAACCTTTGTAGAAAATTATAAAGCCAAATACGGTGATGACCGAGTAACGGGTGACCCAATTGAGGCTGCATATATTGCGGTGTATTTATGGAAAGAAGCAGTTGAAAAAGCTGGTTCCTTCGATGTAGATAAAGTAAAAGAAGCTTCCGATGGAATTGAATTCAATGCACCGGGTGGTCTTGTGAAAATTGATGGTGAAACACAGCATATTTACAAGACTGTGCGAATCGGAGAAGTTCAAGCAGATGGACAATTTAAAGAGGTTTGGAACTCTGGTGAACAAGTAAAACCTGACCCATACTTGAAGTCATATGATTGGGCTAAAGGATTAAGTCAAGAGTAACAACTATATTAGCTTACTAGTTACCTAGCCTAAATAATTTAGGTTGGGTAGCTAACCATTTAAATTGGCAAGATGGTAAGGTGCTAAGCAGAGCCAGACAAAGCTTTATATTCCCCCTAGAATATAGTAACTTACTTCTGGTTTTGCTTAGCCCTTATCTTCACTAAAAGGAGGAGTAATCCTTGTCGATTATTATATCGCAATTATTTAACGGGTTAAGTTTAGGATCTATTTTATTATTAATTGCACTCGGTTTAGCAATTACTTTTGGCCTTATGAACATTATTAATATGGCTCATGGTGAGTTCATCATGATTGGTGCATATACGACGTATGTTCTCCAACAAGCATTCATTCAATATCTTCCACAATCAGTATTTGGCTATTATTTTATATTGGCTATTCCCTTATCTTTTATTGTTGCTGCACTTATTGGTCTTGTTATGGAGAAAACGGTGGTGAGATTTTTATATGAACGTCCGCTAGATAGTTTGCTAGCTACCTGGGGAGTTAGTCTAATTTTACAGCAAACAGCTCGGTCTATTTTTGGAGCACCTAATGTCGCTGTTGTGGCTCCTGAATGGTTAAATGGAGGCCTTGCAATTGCAGGACTTACTTTCCCATACAAACGATTATTTATCATTGCTCTTGTACTCGTAAGTATTCTGTTATTATTTTTCTATCTTTATAAAACCCCATCAGGAAGAAGAATGAAGGCAGTTACGTTGAACCGAGATATGGCTTCTTGTCTTGGAGTCTCAACAAGAAGAGTTGATAGTACAGCGTTTGCGTTAGGTAGTGGATTTGCTGGCATAGCTGGGTGTTCATTAACTCTTATTGGTTCCATTGGCCCAACACTTGGAACGGCTTATATTGTTGATGCTTTCATGATCGTTATACTAGGAGGCGTTGGGAAATTAAAAGGTACGATATTGGCTGCGTTAATGTTAGGGATTTTAAGTACATTTGTTGAGTTATCAACAAGTGCGACTATTGCCAAAGTAATCATCTTTGCATTTATTATCATTTTCTTACAGTGGAAGCCAACTGGACTCGTCAATGTAAAGGTTCGAGCTTTAGACTAACGGAGGTGCGGAAATGTTTAAAAAGTATAGCCAAGGAGCGTATTATGGTGTCTTTTTCCTTATGTTATTGGTCGCTCCATTGCTTCTATCTGAATTTAGGATTGGTTTATTAGCGAAGTTTTTGTGTTTTGCTATAATTGCGGTCGGCATAAGTTTGATTTGGGGATTTACAGGTATTTTGAGTTTAGGTCATGGTGTGTTTTTTGGATTAGGGGCCTATTGTATGGCGATGTATTTAAAGTTAGAAGCATCACCATCAGGAATACCGGATTTTATGGAATGGAATGGAATCGCAGAACTGCCGTTTATATGGACGTTGTTTAAGAATCCTGTTTTTGCACTTCTTGCGGCAGTATTCCTTCCGTTTATTATAGCTGCGATTATTGGATATTTTACATTTAAAAATCGTATTAAAGGTGTCTTTTTCTCATTGATATCTCAGGCTGTTGTAGTAGTAATAGTTACATTATTTATTGGTGGTCAACATATTACAGGTGGGACTAGTGGGCTTACTAACTTCTTTACAGTGTTTCAAGTTCCTTTAGCAGACCCAGGGACAAAGAGGATGCTTTATTTTGTAACGGTGGCATTATTAGCGATTATTATGGGTGTAGCACTTCTGTTGACAAAGTCGCGTTTTGGTCGATTGCTAATTGCGATTCGTGATGGAGAAAATCGCTTACGTTTCCTCGGGTATAATCCAACCTTCTTTAAAGTATTTATTTATGCATTATCCGCAGCCTTTGCTGGAGTTGCTGGTGCGCTTTTCGTCCTACAAGTTGGAATTATTTCGCCGGAAATGATGGGGATTATCCCTTCTATTGAAATGGTTCTATGGGTGGCAATCGGAGGACGTCACTCAATTTTAGGTGCAGCTATTGGTGCAATCCTAACAAACAGTGCAAAAAGCTTTTTAAGTGAATCATACCCAGATTTCTGGACGATCTTCTTAGGTGCGTTATTTCTGATTGTCGTTTTGTACCTACCAAATGGATTAGCGGGATTATTCGAACAGCTGAAGATGCGCTTCTCTAAAAAACAGAATATAAAGGAGGCGAAGCAAAATGAAGCCGATACTCTCGTGTCGTAATGTAGTAGTTGATTTCTCGGGATTTAAGGCACTTCAAGGTGTGAATCTAGAAGTGGAAAACGGAGAGGTGTTGTTTTTGATTGGCCCTAACGGTGCTGGAAAAACGACATTATTAGATGTTATCTGTGGGAAAACAAGATCTACTGGTGGTGACATTACTTTTCAAGAAAAACACTCGTTAACAAAACTTCAGGAGCAAAAAATAGTTGAAGCTGGAATTGCTCGTAAGTTTCAAGCGCCAAGTATCTTCTTATCTTTAACGCCACTTGAAAATTTAGAGATTGCGATGAAGCAGAAGAAAAGTTTGCTTTCTATTTTGTTTGCAAAAATGTCAAACTCTCAACGGGACAAAATAGAAGGTATGTTAAAAAAAATAGGGCTTTATGATGTCCGCCATGAAAAAGCAGGTTCATTATCACATGGACAAAAGCAGTGGCTTGAAATTGGAATGCAGTTAATTCAAGAACCAACATTACTATTGTTAGACGAACCAATTGCAGGGATGTCAGCTGAGGAGAGGAATAAAACTGGTGAACTGATTTTAGATATATCAAAAGAATGTTCCGTGCTAATTGTGGAGCATGATATGGACTTTGTGCGAAAATTCTCAACTAAGGTTGTCGTCATGCATGAAGGAAAGGTGCTATGCCAGGGAGAGATGAAAGATATACAGGAAAATGAAGAAGTGAAAAATGTGTATCTGGGAAGGAGTGGGTAATATGCTTCAAGTTTCACAACTTCAAGCAGGCTATGATGAGACCATCATTTTACGTGATGTTCACTTTGAAATACCTAAGGGGAAAATAGTTGGACTTCTTGGACGCAATGGTGTTGGGAAAACAACGTTAATGAAGGTGTTAATGGGACTTTTGCCTGTTACGGGTGGAAGTGTTCAGTTCGAAGGGAAAACGTTAAAAAAGGAAAGGCCTGAACATCGCGCGAGATCAGGAATTGCTTATGTACCACAGGGTAGAGAAATCTTTTCTGATCTCACAATTAAGGAAAATCTCCTTCTAGGAATGGAGGCTCTACCAAAATCTCAACGTTCTACTACAATCCCTGAGGAAATATTTGGGTGGTTCCCAGTACTAAGAGAAATGATAGATCGTAAAGGTGGAGATTTGAGCGGAGGACAACAGCAGCAACTTGCTATAGCTAGGGCACTGATTTCCAATCCTAAGCTGCTTTTACTTGATGAACCAATGGAGGGAATTCAGCCTTCTATTGTACAGCTTATCCAAGATGTGCTTGTTCAAATTGCTAAGGAAAAAGAGATGGGAATTATTTTAGTGGAACATAATTTAGACGCTGTATTATCATGTGCAGAATACTTTTATATTCTTGATCGAGGCTCTATGGTCATGAATGGCCGATGTGATGAAATTAATGAAGATGACCTTCAGAGGCATTTAGCGGTATAGGGAGGAAAAGGGAATGAAGCTTACTTCTCGTGAGCAAGAAAAATTGATGATTGTTGTGGCAGCAGATTTAGCAAGGCGAAGACAAAAAAGGGGCTTAAAGCTTAACTATCCAGAAGCTATCGCTATCTTAACGTACGAGGTTTTAGAAGGGGCAAGAGATGGAAAAACAGTTTCAGAGCTTATGCGATATGGTCGACATATTCTATCTAGAGATGATGTGATGGAGGGTATTCCCGAGATGATACACGACATCCAGGTGGAAGCAACATTTCCGGATGGGACGAAATTAGTGACAGTTCATGAACCGATTCAATAAGCTTTCATGATAGGAGTGTAAAAGATGATACCAGGTGAACTCAAGTTAAAACAAGAGTCGATTATTTGTAATAAAAATAAACAAACGATTAAGTTGGAAGTAGTAAACAATGGTGACCGACCTGTCCAAATCGGTTCTCATTTTCATTTTTACGAAGTTAATAGTTCACTAGAATTTGATCGAAAGCAAGGGTTCGGAAAGAGGTTAAATATTCCAGCAGGAACAGCCGTCCGTTTTGAACCAGGAGACCAAAAAGAGATCGAGCTTATTTCTTTTTCAGGAGAAAGAAAGATATATGGACTTAACAATTTAACGAATGACGCATTAGATAAAGGAGTGTAGGTATGAGTTTTCGGATGTCAAGACATCAATATGCAGATATGTTTGGTCCTACTGTTGGCGATCAGGTGAGACTCGGAGACACGGAATTATTTATTGAGGTTGAGAAAGATTACACCACATATGGGGATGAGGTCAAATTTGGTGGAGGAAAAGTGATCCGAGATGGGATGGGCCAACATCCTTTAGCAACTAGAAAAGAAGCGGTTGATCTTGTTGTAACCAATGCACTTATCCTCGACTACACAGGGATATATAAGGCAGATATTGGTATAAAGGAAGGGGTAATAGCTTCAATTGGTAAAGCTGGTAACCCTCTCATTATGGACGATATTGATATCATCATCGGAGCCTCAACAGAGGTCATTGCTGCAGAAGGAATGATAGTGACAGCAGGTGGAATTGATGCCCATATCCATTTTATTTGTCCACAACAAATCCAAACAGCTATAGAATCAGGAATAACGACGATGATTGGAGGAGGAACAGGTCCAGCCACTGGAACAAATGCTACCACTTGTACACCAGGAGCATGGAATATACACCAAATGCTAAAAGCAGCTGAGGAGTTTCCTGTTAACTTAGGATTTCTAGGAAAAGGTAACGCTTCTAATGAAGAGGCGTTGATTGAACAAATCCAAGCAGGAGCAATTGGGCTTAAACTTCATGAAGATTGGGGAACAACAACATCGAATATCGATAAGGCATTAACAGTAGCAGATAAGTATGACGTCCAAATTGCTATACACAGCGATACGCTTAATGAGGGTGGTTTTGTAGAAGATACAATAAATGCCATTGGTGGCCGTGTTATTCATACATATCATACAGAAGGTGCTGGTGGTGGTCATGCACCTGATATCATAAAAGCTGCATCTTACCTAAATATACTTCCCTCATCAACAAATCCGACGCGTCCTTTTACGGTTAATACCATTGCAGAACACTTAGATATGTTAATGGTTTGCCACCATTTAGATCCTTCTGTTCCTGAGGACTTAGCTTTTGCCGATTCACGTATACGGAAAGAAACCATTGCAGCAGAAGATATTCTTCATGATTTAGGTGTTTTCAGTATGATTAGCTCAGATTCTCAGGCAATGGGAAGAGTAGGTGAAGTGATTTCAAGAACCTGGCAAACAGCGGATAAGATGAAGCGTCAACGCGGTGAACTAATTGAAGGTGAGGAAAACGACAACGCTAGAGTCAAAAGGTATATAGCTAAATATACCATTAATCCTGCTATTACACATGGAATTTCAGAATACGTCGGATCAATCGAAGAAGGTAAACTGGCAGACTTTGTATTGTGGGATCCGGCCTTCTTTGGTGCCAAGCCTGAACTTGTTGTTAAGGGGGGGATGATTGCATGGAGTGTAATGGGAGATCCGAACGCATCAATTCCCACACCGCAGCCTGCGTTATATCGTCCAATGTTTGCAAGTTTTGGGAAAGCAAAGTATTCAACCTCAATGACATTTCTTTCACAGGTTGCCTATGAACAAAAAATACATGAAGAGTTAGGGCTTGAAAAGAAGATTGGCGTTGTGAAGAATATACGCCAATTAACTAAGAAGGATATGAAACTAAATGGAGAAACACCAACAATTGATGTGGACCCACAGACCTATGAGGTTAAGGTTGATGGCGAATTAATTACCTGTGAACCCGATGAAAAGGTTTCTTTAGCACAACGATACTTTTTATTTTGAGGTGAAAAAGATGATAATTGAACAAATTATAGGGAATGTAAAAGAATTAGAAAAAGCTCCACATCACATAGAGAGAGTATATTTAAGAAGTGATGATCTAGTAAAGAAAATACAACGGGTAAAAACAGATCATGGAAAAGAGTTGGGAATCCGTCTTAAACAAGGGAAAGAGCTGGCAGATGGGGACATCTTGTACCAGGATGAGAGAAATTCTATCATCATTAGCGTTGTTGCAGATGATGTGATCGTCATACGTCCAACGAGCATCCTGCAAATGGGAGAGATTGCCCATCAACTTGGTAATCGCCATTTGCCTGCTCAGTTTGAAGGGGATGAAATGATTGTTCAGTATGACTATCTTGTGGAACGATTACTTAAAGAACTAGGTGTTCCTTATTCTCGTGAAGAACGTAAAATGAACAAGGCTTTTAAACATATTGGACATTCACATGACTAATCAATTGTTTCATTTGCTTCAAATCTGTGATTCGAATTTTCCATCAGGTGCTTTTTCACATTCTTTTGGGATAGAAACATATATCCAAGAAAATAAGATTTATAATAAGGAAACCTTCCTTACTGCGCTTAAGCAATTTCTACAAACACAGTTCGTATACACCGATGGCTTGGCATGCAAGTTAGTCTACGAATCAATTAAAAGAAACTCAATAGAATCCGTTTGGCGTGTCGACCAAGAGTTATTCGCTCTTGCGATGGCTAAGGAAACGCGCGAAGGGAATCGTCGGATAGGTCGACAAATGGTTAAGGTTATGAATCAACTATTTTCAAATAAGTATTTAGAAGTATACCAAGCGAAAATTAAAGAGAAACAGGTTTATGGGCATAGCTCTGTTGTGTTTGCGATGGTTTGCCTTGAATTGGAAGTGGACCTAGAAACAACGCTTTCTACTTATCTATTTGCTACAACATCAACACTGGTTCAAAATGCAGTAAGGGGCATTCCGATCGGACAAACAGATGGTCAAAAAATTTTAATTGAATTACAGCCTTTTTTAGAGGAAAAGGTGAAAGAAATTTTAAACCTTGATGAAGATGATTTTGGTGCAGGCGCACCGGGACTCGAAATAGCTCAAATGCTTCATGAACAGCTTTCTGTTCGATTATTTATGTCTTAAAATACAATTATTTTGGAAAGGGCGGAAAAGACATGAGTGAACCAATACGTATCGGAATTGGAGGACCTGTCGGTGCAGGGAAAACGTTATTAGTAGATAAACTGACGAGAATATTAATGAAAGATCTTGAGGTTGCAGTTATTACAAATGATATATATACAAAAGAGGATGCCAAGTTTCTAATTAAAAACGGTGCATTACCAGAGGATCGAATAATTGGTGTGGAAACTGGAGGTTGTCCGCACACTGCTATTCGAGAAGATGCCTCAATGAACTTTGATGCAATTGATGAGTTAAATGACCGTCATCCTAATCTTGATCTAATTTTTGTTGAGAGTGGTGGTGATAATTTGGCAGCTACATTTAGTCCAGAACTAGTTGATTTCTCTATCTATATAATAGACGTGGCACAAGGAGAAAAAATCCCACGCAAAGGTGGGCAAGGTATGATTAAATCTGACCTGTTTATTATTAATAAGATTGATTTAGCTCCTTATGTAGGAGCCGATCTTGAAGTTATGAGAAAAGACACATTAGCATCCCGAGGTGATCGACCATATATTTTCACAAATCTTAAAGATGGTACTGGTGTAAATGATGTTGTGGAATGGATTCGTAAAGAAGCTTTTTTAGTTGGTCTTGAGGCATGACCTATACTGGCTACCTCGAACTTGAGGTAGAGAAAAAACATAATCGTTCCATCATAAGCAATAGCTTTTTTGATGGTGTATTAAAAATAACTCGACCTACTTATTTGCCAGAGGGTTTGCCTCTACTAACGCTTATCCACGTTGGAGGTGGTTATGTAGATGGTGATTCGTACAAAACTGAGGTAGTGGTCGGAGAAGGTGCAAAGCTAGCGTTAACCACCCAAGCATCTACTAAAATTTATAAATCGTTACGTTTTGGTGTTCGTCAAGAAACGGATTATGTTTTAAAAGCAAACAGCGAATTATTTGTTAAACAAGATCCATTAATACCTTATAAAGATGCAATTTTCACTCAGCAAACTAATGTATATATGGAATCTACATCAATCTTCTATTACACCGATATTATTACACCCGGCTGGTCGGAGGATGGAAAGTTATTTCAGTATAAGAAGCTAGTTTCCAAAATGAAAATCTTTATTAATGGTGAACTACAGGTATTTGATCATCAATTACTGAATCCGGGAGAAAATTTACAGCAACTTATGCAACTAGAGGGTTATTCACATATAGGTACGCTCTTTATGATTCATCCCAAGGTAGACGAACAATTGATTGGGAAAATTAGAACAACATTACAATCTGTTACTAATTCACGGTATGGTGTTAGTTCTCTTAGTGGGAATGGACTTTCGATTAGAATTCTAGCATTAAGTACACCTGAAATAGAATCAATTTTTTCAATATGTGAAACACTTATCCGTCAAGAATTAGAGAATAAAGAGATGATAGAGTGGAGGAAATGGTAGTCTTGCCCCTTACAGATTAGATTTAATGTTCATATTTTCAAGGAATGATCATTCTCGTATATAAATGAATAATCATTTTATATTTAAATAGTTAGACGTTCATAGTATGATAATCTTAGTATTTCACCTCAATGAATAATGGAGGAAATGATAGGATGAATGTCTCAAAAATAGTTGTTTTTCGGACTGGTGATGAAGAGTATGGGATGCCAATTGAACATGTCATTTCAATTGAAAAACTAGAAGATATAAATGTTATTCCTAATATGCCTTATTATATGAAGGGTGTAGTTAAGGTTAGAGGGGAACTAATCCCAGTTCTAGATACTTATCAAATCTTTTATAATCAAGATATAACAGTTGATCATGACGTTAAGCTGATTGTTATTCAATCAGATGAGGCTCTTGTTGCGCTAATCGTAAAAGAGGCAAAAGAAATTATTGATATCCAAGAAAGTCAGTTAAAAAAATTAACCGTCGGTGTGTTTCAAGCAACAAAATATTTTCCTGCAGTAGCAAGTTTAGAGAAGCGCTTAATCTTGATTATCGATCCTAATTTATTACTAAGCAGCCTTGAAAAGTTTGAAATAGTGAAGGAAGAAATCATGAGTCACCAATAAAAATATTGGTGGCTTTTTCAGTACACATTTAAAAATGTGTACACAAAGCAAGATAAAACATTTTTCTTCTGATAAATGGTAAACTAAGACGTATGAACTTTTGTGAGTGTGGTGTGGTTTGTGAAGGTAATTGTGAATCGAAGAATTATTTTACATGTTGATATGAACAGCTTTTATGCGTCAGTTGAAATGGCCTACGACCCTTCGTTGAAGGGCAAGCCTTTAGCTATTGCTGGTAATGTCGAAGAGAGAAAGGGAATTATTGTTACTTGTAGCTACGAGGCTCGTGCCAAAGGTGTGAAGGCAACAATGCCGCTATGGCAAGCACGAAGACTATGCTCTGATCTCATCGTACGAAAACCAAACTTTGAACGATATCGTAAAGCTTCACAAGCTATGTTTGAATTGTTAAGAGAATATACACACTTAGTAGAACCAGTTTCTATAGATGAAGGCTACATGGACTTAAGTGAATTTGAAGGATCGAAACCGTTGGAAATTGCCAAATTGATTCAAGAACGACTAGTCGAGGAATTATTATTACCATGTAGTATTGGAATAGCTCCAAACAAATTTTTAGCTAAAATGGCTTCAAATATGAAAAAGCCTCTTGGCATCACAATTTTAAGAAAACGAGATTTATCACTTAGGTTATGGCCTCTACCAGTTCATGAAATGCATGGGGTTGGAGATAAAACGGCTGAAAAACTGAGTACAATTGGGGTTCGTACAATTTATGATTTAGCCCATGCTGATGCTTTTCAGATAAAAAAATTATTAGGGATAAACGGAGAAAGACTAATACAAAGGGCAAACGGTGTTGATAATAGAGAGGTTAATCCTAATTCAATCTATGATTTTAAAAGCATAGGAAACTCCACAACCTTATCAAAGAATACAACTAATGAGAATGAAATAAGAGAGGTTTTTAAAAAACTTTCTCAATCAGTTTCTATTCGTTTGAGAAGAAAAGAAGTTTTAGCTACAAAAGTTTCCGTTACCATACGCTATGCAAATTTAAAAACAATTACCAGAAGTAAAAAGCTGAAAAATCCGATTAGAGATGAAGGAGACCTTTATCGTGAAGCAACCGATCTCTTTTTTGCCCATTGGAATGAAGAACCGATCCGTTTGTTAGGGATTACAGCAGTGAACTTAGTTGAAAGGGACGATGCGATCAAGCAATTAGATTTGTTTTCCTTTGAACAGGATGCAAAGGACGAGCCGCTACTATCTGTTATTGATCAAATCAATCAAAAATATGGGAGTCAGCTCTTAAAAAAAGGAGTAAAAGGAGAAAAAAAAGATCCACCGACCCCTGGAACGAGCTTTAGTAAAGATTTTTTAACTTAGAAAACGATTACATAAGTTAAGTGACTTGAAATGTAATAGAAAAATGTGTATTTTTAAAGTTGTAGTTAAATGAAATAATTCGAATTATGTGTAAATTTAGCAGTTATTGGCGGAAAACTAAACTTATTATCGGCTATTGCAAAAGGTAGAAGATTTTTTAACTGTTTAGTTTTACATACTAAAAGGATTAAGAAGGGACGTAGGGTAATGTCGAAACAACAAATTGGTGTTATTGGATTGGCTGTAATGGGTAAGAACTTAGCTCTAAATATTGAAAGTCGTGGATTTTCAGTATCAGTTTTTAACCGTTCAGCAGAAAAAACAGAAGAATTCTTAACAGAAGCAAAAGGAAAAAATGTAGTAGGAACATACAGCATTGAAGAGTTTGTTCAATCGTTAGAAGCTCCACGTAAAATTTTATTAATGGTTAAAGCTGGCGTACCAACTGATGCTACAATTGAACAGCTTTTACCACATCTTGATAAAGGTGATATTTTAATTGACGGTGGTAACACATTATATACAGATACACAACGTCGTAACAAAGAACTAGCTGAGAGTGGAATCCATTTCATTGGTACGGGTGTATCAGGTGGAGAAGAAGGAGCATTAAAAGGACCTTCAATTATGCCTGGTGGTCAAAAAGAAGCATTTGACTTAGTTCAACCTATCCTTGAAGCAATTTCTGCAAAAGTAAATGGTGATCCATGCTGTACTTACATCGGTCCAGATGGTGCAGGTCACTATGTGAAAATGGTTCACAACGGTATTGAGTATGGAGATATGCAATTAATTTCTGAAGCGTACTTCCTACTTAAAAATGTATTAGGTCTAACAGCGGATGAGCTTCATGAAGTGTTTGCTGAATGGAACAAAGGTGAGCTTGATAGCTACTTAATTGAAATTACAGCAGATATCTTTACGAAGAAAGATGAAGAA
>JAPSLU010000398.1 GCA_031180405.1 Bacillus sp. (in: firmicutes)
AAATTGCTGAAAAACAAAACCGATTGAGAGATTCCGTACTTTTGCAAGCATTTCGTCCTTATATGCAGATATGTCCTCTTGATCAAGCAAATACGTTCCAGAAGTAGGGTTATCTAAACATCCAATTACGTTCATTAACGTAGATTTACCAGATCCTGATGGACCCATTATCGCAACAAATTCTCCACGCTTAATAGTAAGATTAATATTTTTTAGTACATCTAAAGTGTCATGCCCAACTTTATAGCTTTTTATTATGTTTGTTAACTCAATCATTTTCAGTCACTTCCAGATTATCCCTTACTTCCTGTGAAGGATTGATGATTACCTTTGAACCAGCCTCAAGGCCTGATTTAATCTCCATATACTCATCACTTGTAGTACCAGTTTCTACTTCTTGACGGATTGCTTTTCCTTCTTTAATGACAAAAACATAATAGTTCTCACCATCTTGTTTCAAAGCTTCTAACGGAATAGCTACAGTAGTATTCTTTTCTGTTTCAATATCCATAATAAGCTTAAATCCTAGCTTTGCCTCAATATTCTTATCTTCAATGGATACTTCAATTGGATATTGAACTACAGTTTCTTCACTTCCCATAACATTCTCACTTTGCTCTGGTAAGTAACTAACTTTTGTGACCTTCCCCTTCCATTCATTGTCGGGGAGGACATCAGACCGTAGTGTAACTGATTGTCCTTCTTTTATTTTCAAAGAATCGTACTCGGAGATAGTCCCTTTTACGACAAGTTCCTCCGGTTTTGCTATATGTAAAATAGGTGCTTGAGAAATTCCCTTTATCGCATCCTCATTAATCGCTAAAACGATTCCAGCCATTTCACTTTTCACTTCAAGTTCTGTAATTTTTTTTTCAATCGTTTCTTTCTGTAGTAGAATCTGCCTTGCCTCAAGATCCGCCATCTTTAATTCAGAGTTTAGTTGTTCACGCTCAGCATCAACTTGTTTTTCAGCTTCTTTTTTACCTATTTGTTCAGCTATATCATCTTCTTTTTCCTCGAGGTCCTCAATTTGATCTTTTACTTGATTAATTTTCAAATAGGAAGATTCTAAAGAAAGGGCATTTTGTTCTTTTTCTAATTCTAATTGTTCATTTTCATATTTTAGTATTGGGGTACCTTTTTCCACTTTATCTCCAACTTTAATAAGAACCTCTGTAACCTCACCATTTTCAGGTACTAAGTAAACAAAGCTCTCCTCATTTAAAGAGAGAGTACCGGGAACCATAACATTCCCGGTCATTTCACGTTCATCAACAGTCACAGTCTCAACTGTAACAGCTTCTTGGTTTGATGCTCTGTAAATATTAACTCCTACTAATAAAACAATTAACACTACGACTGTAATTGAGATCCAAATCTTTTTCTTCATTAAAATTGTGTCAGTCCTTCGAAGACTCCAGTGACTGCAGCAACAATTATCCCCAAAATAAAGAAGATAGCAGTGATTGTATAAGCTGCAGGTTTAGAAATTTGAGCAACTTTGATAAGTCCAAATCCTAGTAAAATATAATACCAAATATTAAATACTTCGATTGCACCTAGAATAGCTCCAAGAACTCCATCCGCTCCAACAAAGCTGTTTAAACTAGTAAGCATGACATAAGGATCTGATCCAATAGCGTAAATGATAAGTTGGTTTAATAATTGCCCTATTGTGGAAATAAAGCTAGTGAAAATGATTAATGAAAACATTTGTTTGAAGCTAACTGGTGATTTTGCGATTTTAGTGATTCCAAATAATATACCACCGAAAACTAGAAGCCCAATTGGAGTTCCAAAAAATGCACCAATGCCACCAAAGATAATCCCGAACATTTTAGTCATTTCAATTTGATCAGCTGGCATTCCTTCCATCCCTGGAACTGTTGAGTAATCAACATTTAAAGCTGCTAAAACTCCTACAAGTGCACCAACTATCGAGAGAATGATTAACGGAAGCCATATAACTGGTTTTTCACGCATTCTTTCAAATTGATCCCCTGGCTGAAAAATCATTCCAAATAATGACGGTTTCTTTGTTTGTGTTGTTTCTTGTACCATTCTGTATTCCCTCCAAAATTTATTCTCCATTACTTATACGATGAGGGTTGGGAATAGTTTCATAAAATAGTAGTTTATTTGAAAAAATGCTAAATAAATGACAATCTAGACAGTAATAAGGTTAAAGACCGGTAGAATGATATTTAATATTATATTGGACAAGTATTCCGCATCCTATAAAGGAAAACGCAACGTTAGAAAAGAACAAAAGCGCAAGCGCCTGCTCAGTCCCGACAAGCATTTTATAGTTTCCTAAGAAACAAGAAAAAGACTGAATATATTTTCAGTCCTTTCTCCAGCATTAGTCTTCATTTACAATAACTGTTCGACCACTCATTTTTAAGATCATTGGGATGGTCATCCATAATAATGCAACAACTAAAAAGATGAGGGAAATGGGCTTTTCTAAAAAAATGAGAAAATCACCATTTGATGTGGTTAATGCCCTTCTCATATTATTTTCAATCATCGGTCCAAGCACTAAGCCTAAAACTAAAGGTGCAACAGGGTAGTCGTTTTTTGTTAAAAAATAACCCGCCACTCCACAGCCAATCAGTAAAACTAAATCAAATACTGTGTATTGCACAGCATATACCCCAAAGAAAGAGATGGCAATAATAATAGGTAACAAATATTTTGTTGGTGTTTCAATGATTTTTGCAAAAATCTTTACAAGAGGTAGATTCAAAATTAGTAACATAACATTTCCTATAAACATACTTGCAATTAATCCCCATGCAACTTGAGGGTGATCGGTAAAGAACAATGGACCTGGTTGGATATTATACATTATAAGCGCCCCCATTAAGATCGCTGTTGTACCCGACCCTGGTATACCCAATGTTAATAGAGGGATCATTGCACCACCAGAAGCTCCGTTATTGGCAGCCTCAGGCGCAGCAACACCTTCAATTGCTCCGTGACCAAACTTATTGGGATTCTTACTTATTTTCTTTTCCATGATATAAGAAAAAAACGAAGCAAGTGTTGCCCCTGCACCTGGTAAAATACCTATAAAAAATCCTAAAAGAGATCCTCTAACAATAGGACCTGAGCTATCCTTTAAATCTTTCTTTGTTGGTAAAATTTTCTCAACCCTAGCAATAGAACCATCAACACTCTCTTTTTCAAGAATGGTCTTAAATACTTCTCCAAGAGCAAAAAGTCCGACTGCAACCGTTAGGAACTCAATCCCTGAAAAAAGAACTGGTACATCGTAGGTAAACCTTGCAACACCTGAAACATTGTCC
>JAPSLU010000399.1 GCA_031180405.1 Bacillus sp. (in: firmicutes)
GGCACAAAAAACCGCACAGCATCCCACTATGCGGCAATTATATGTATATTTGGCGGGACCGCCTGGGAATCGAACCCAGCTGACCACACACGGTGGTCACAAGCGGTTTTGAAGACCGTGGAGGGCCGGGAAAGTAAACAAACCCTTATATATCAAGGGCTCCCAACGTATAATAACAAAAGGTCCTAACGTACTACCTAATCGTTTTCACGTACAATTGTATTACAAATCTTGGATGAAGACAAGAAAAAAAAGCACCCTGAAGGATACTTAAAATAATTTTTCTGCAATTATTTTTGTTACAGCCACTATCTCTGTTGACGCTTCATCCTGCATTCTTTTTCCTTTAACAAACAATTCCTGATCTGTACTAACATTCTCTGTATCTAATGAATCAATAGCTAAAGATGTACCATTTATATATTTATCAAAGCTTTGTACCATTGAATCATGTTCATCTTTAACAATCGAAGGAGGAACTAAATTGTTCATTTCTTTTCTCTGCCTTTTAAATTCTTCTAAAGCTGATATATAGCCCTCTTTAACAACTTTTACCTCTTCTAGACCTTCTGGATTTCTTTGGGCTAGTTCACCAAACTTATTAGCAGTTTTTTGCATAGATTCACCTATTTTACCAACATTTTTAGCATATTTAAGATAGGTTCCATTCATTTTTACCTCATCCCCTTTCACCTAATAATTCGACAAAAGGAGATATTTTCCTCTAATGATTAGAGATATTGGTTAAGTTCCCATTTGTGAATAGGATTTTTATTTTCATCTCTACCAGGCTTAACACATTTATGGGTAACAACTTTATTTAAAGGATAATCGTATTTTGAAACTACATACTCCCCTATCCATTTTCTACTTTCTTTTAGTCCTGACCTTCTGTTTCCAGTTACTTCATGTACCGTTTTATAAAGTCTATTATTTGCTTCTTGTATTGTATAATCTCCTGTTTCTCTACAACCTGAAATAACAAAATCAATTTTTTCCATTCTCTCCCCCCTTACCTATATCATAACAAGTAAATTCGTCATTTCTTTATAAGGTTTCATATTTCAAGTAGTATTTTAAGAAAATTTTTAAAAAAACGCCTCTCCTATTTAGAAAGACGTTTGATTATTACCTATAAATTAGATGCCATTAATTCTGCTTGCTCTACTACTGTTTCAACCGCCAGTTTCTGTAGATCGGGTGGATAACCATACTTTTTCAAGAGCCTTCTAACAGTAATCCTCATTTTTGCTCTGGCTGATGACCTTAAATTCCAATCAATACTCATATTAGCCTTAATAGCCTTTGTAAGCTCATGAGCAATTGCTTTAAGGGTGTCATCACCCATTACTTCTTTTGCTGTTTCATGGGAAGATAAGGCATCATAAAATGCAACCTCATCTTGAGATAATCCACTTTCTTCTCCACGCTTTACTGCATCGTTTACCTCTTTTGCAAGTTCAATAAGTTCCTCAATAACCTTCGAAGTCTCAATAGTACGCTTATTATATTTTTGTATTGCTCCCTCTAATAGGTCAGAGAACTTTTTAGCTTGCACTAGGTTACGCCGCTGAATATGTTTGACTTTTCCATTCAATAAACGATTCAACAGCTCAACTGCCAAGTTTTTATGTGGCAGCGCTTTAACTTCTGCTAGAAAACGATCTGAAAGGATTGAAAGATCAGGCTTATCTAGTCCAAGTGAGTCATAGATGTCTACAACTTCTTCTGAAATAATTGATTTAGAAATAAGTTGATTTAATTGAGCATCTAGTTGGGCTTGTGTCTTCTTTTTCTTACCATCAGGAAGTAGTTTTATAATTCCTGCCTTTACAGCTTTAAAGAAACCTACTTCTTCATTTAACTCTTGAGCAGCCGGTTCTGTTGAGCAAAGTGCAAATGCTTTTCCTAGTTCTGTGACAAGCTGAAGGAATTGTTTTTTCTGTTCTTCTCCAAGTCCCAACACAAAATCAACAGTTTCAATAATAGCCTTCATACGTTCAGTTGGTTTTTCAGAATTGAATTTGCTGTAATCATGTTTATAAAGAATGTCTTGAATCAATTCATACTTCTCTAATAAAATATCTACAGCAACTGAAGTATCAATTCCAGCGTTTTCTTTATCGCTATCTGTATACTGATTTAGAGCTTCTTTCAAATTATCTGCAATCCCAATATAGTCAACCACTAGGCCACCTGGTTTATCCCGAAAAACACGGTTTACACGCGCTATAGCCTGCATTAAATTATGGCCCTTCATGGGCTTATCTATATACATGGTGTGCATTGAAGGAACATCGAAACCTGTAAGCCACATGTCTCGAACGATTACGAGCTTTAATGGATCGTCATTATCCTTCATACGTTTAGCCAAGAATTCACGTCTACGTTTATTACCTATAAACGGCTGCCAATCTTCCGGATCACTAGAGGAACCTGTCATAACAATTTTGATAACGCCTTCTTTATCATCATCACTATGCCAATCAGGCCGAAGTTTAATAATTTCTTTATACAGGTCTATAGCAATTCTACGAGACATAACGACCAACATGCCTTTACCAAAGATAGCCTCCTGACGGCTTTCGAAATGATTGACAACATCCTTGGCAAGGCGTTTTACACGTTCACTTGCACCGGCAAGCGCTTCTAAACGTGACCATTTAGACTTCAGTTTTTCCCGCTCATTTAATTCTTGATTTTCTGTAATCTCGTCATATTCTTCATCAAGACTTAAGTCCTCTGGCAAATCTAGCTTAATAATCCTACTTTCATAAAAAATTTTAACCGTTGCCCCGTCTTCGACTGCTTGAGTCATATCATATATATCAATGTAGTTACCGAATACAGCAGGGGTATTTTTATCTGATAATTCCACTGGAGTACCAGTAAAGCCGATAAAAGAAGCGTTTGGCAAAGCGTCACGTAAGTATTTTGCATAACCATATTTCACGTTTGCTTCTTCTTTAGATTTCTGTACTTGCGCCTGGAATCCGTATTGAGATCTATGTGCCTCGTCTGCGATAACGATTACATTTCTTCTATCTGTGAGAGTTTCGATTGTTTCATCTCCATCTTCAGGTCCAAACTTCTGCATTGTAGTGAAAATGATACCACCTGATTCAACAGATAAGAGTTCTTTCAAGTGCTTTTTATCTTCAGCTTGCTTTGGAGTTTGACGTAATAGATCAGTAGATTGACTGAAAGTATTGTGAAGTTGATCATCGAGGTCATTACGATCTGTAAGAACAACTATAGTTGGGTTGTTCATCTCCTGTACTAGCTTACCG
>JAPSLU010000400.1 GCA_031180405.1 Bacillus sp. (in: firmicutes)
CATAAAGACCATTATTGATCCAGATAAGCTTCAAACTCTTCTGGTAACACCATTTTTTGAGCTAAAAGACATTAGTGATTATCAAAACTATCTTAAATCTGTGATGGGAATTAAAACGGTTTCTCCTGAGGAAGAGTGGGAACACCATTTAGTAAAAGGTGAGGTTGCTATTGTAATATTTGAGGAAGTCTATTTGCTTCCTGTACAGAAGACAAGAGTGGATGTGGTAAATGAAGCGACCGTTGAGACTACAATCCAAGGTCCCAGGCTTGCATTTACAGAAAATCTAATTGCAAATTTAAATATTTTACGTAGCCGGTACCGAAACCCCCATATAACAGTTGACATTCAAAAACTAGGTGAAATGAGCAACATGGATGCTGCTGTTATCTATGATAAAACAGTAGTAAATCAAGCAGTATTGGAACTTGTGTTGAAAAAGCTTGCAAAAATAAAAGAGCCAATAGTGGAAACGACAGGGAAACTCCAAAATATCTTTACTGAACACAAAAAAACGTTGTTTCCAGTTTCAATTATAACAGAGCGTCCTGATCGGGTTATTTATAACATTGCCCAAGGTAAAGTAGTTATTTTTATAGATGGTTCTCCCTTTGCTCTTATTGCACCTGCAGTATTTTGGGACTTTCTAACTAGTATGGATGATTTATATCAGCCCTACTGGATTTCACAATTTATCCGTTCACTTCGTTTCTTGGGCTTACTCATAGGTCTTATTTTACCAGCCCTATACGTCGGGATTGTGTCGTATAATCCTGAGCTACTGCGTACCCAATTGGCAATATCAATCACAGCTAGTAGACAGGGCGTTCCATACCCCAGTTACATTGAGGTGTTGTTTATGTTAATCATGATGGAACTTCTTGTTGAGGCGAGTATCAGGCTCCCAAAATCAATAAGTTCAACTGCCACAACTGTTGGTGGGTTAATCTTAGGTACAGCCGCAACGGAGGCCTTACTTGTTAGTAACATTATGATTATTATTGTGGCAGCAGTGGCCATTTCAAACTTCTCAATTCCTATCAACCATATGAGTTTTGCAATACGTATTATGAAATATGTACTTCTGTTTTTAGGAACTCTTTATGGTTTAATTGGACTTGCGATTGGATTAGTTACACTCACGTTCTATTTGACAAACATTTCAAGTTTTGGGGAGCCCTATTTAAAATTCCCTATACAGAGGAAACCAAATGAACTAAAGGGGGTCACTCTTCAGAATGAAAAATAGATATTATTATTACATTATTGCCGGAACGATGACTGTGAATATTGTTGCATTCGTTCCGCGGATCTTAATTAGTACTCGAATGGACGGAATGGTTGTAGCGATTTTAATTGGCTCTTTCATCGGGATGGGATTAATTTATAGCTATACAACGCTGATGGGTAAATTCCCCGGAAAAAGCTATGCAGATATTCTTTATGAATATACACCAAAATGGTTTGCGGTCTTTTTTACGCTTTTCACAGCTACCGCGTGGTTTACTTCAGGTTTTATTTTTTTAATGGGGTTTACGTTTATCGCAAAACGATTCATTAATCCTGAAACACCTTTAACCTTAATTGTATTACTATTTCTTTTACCACTGTTGTATGGGTGTGTTATAGATTCCAAACGCTTGTTATATGCCACGGAAATTATGCTTGTTTTAATTTTCCCTATCTTAATTATTATTTTTATAAAAGCCTATACAAGCGACAACCTCCACTGGACTACAATGAAAATTCCTATTGTGAATGCAGGGCATGTACCGGCATACTTTGCAATTGCAGCTGCTGGATATCCATATGATGGTGTAATGAATTTAGCTCAATTCAATAAGGTCTTTACGGAAAAAATAAAGATTAAACGTGGGACCTATATCGTTATGGGAATGATTGGGATTTTAAACTTGGTGACATCTTCATTTATTCCAATAGGGATAAATGGTATCGACGGAGTGGGCAGTATGAATTACCCATGGATACTAACGTCTGATTCTTTCCGAATTGAATTTGGTTTCTTTGAACGAATTTTCTTCCCATTTTTACTCCTTTTTATGGCGGTTGCGATTCTTGTTATATTGCATCACTGGCATGTTAGCTATAAATTCTTTAATTACGCTTTAAAATTTCCTAAATTTACATATAAGGGTAAGGAAGTTGTTCCCTACTTTATTTTAACTGCCTTTCTTGCAATTACTCTTTTGGGAGTACAACGAATTGAAGAAATCTTTCTATTTATTTTAGAGAAATGGTGGTTTGTCATTGTTCAACCTTTAGTGATCTGCCACGCCACTGTTTTGTATTTCATCTATCGGAGGGCCAAGAAATGTGGAAGTCTGTCCTAATTAGCCTTGTATTTGTCATAGTTCTTAGTGGATGTGCATTTAAAGACATTGATAAGCGGCTGTTTGTTCTGGGATTTGGTGTTGATAAAAGTGAGAATGATCAGGAGCCATATTTAGTCTCTTTGCGGGTGTCAATGCCAAGTTCTGAGGGGGGCGGAAGGTCTGAGGCAAAGTATGTGGTCTTGCAGGAAACAGGTGAATCCATCTCAGACGCAATTGATAAAATCAAAAATCAAGTAGATAAAGAACTGGATTATGGACATACGAAAATCATTTTACTTGGAAGCGACATTTTACCAGGGAATGCAGGATATATTTCAAGTTGGTTTTCAAGACAACATGATATACAACAAATTACATTTGTCGCTGTTGCAGATGGTAAGGCAAAAGACATTTTTCAAACGCAGCCTAAAACAGAAACACAGCCATCGTATGAGCTTGTCATTGCATTCGAACGAACAGGGGTAGAGGATCCACATATTATCACGAAATATTTATTTGAATACAGAAGAGAACATTATGATATTGGGGTGGACCCTGTAGTACCTATAGTGAAAGTTAAGGATGAGCAATATTTGATTGAAACAGCCGCAATTGTTGGTAATGAAGGTAATTTGGTTAAGCTTTCTAGAGATGAAACCCTGTTAGTCAATATAATTAATAATCCGAAGAAGAATCATATGTATATTAAGGTTAAACCAAATGATAACTTTGTGTCAGTGAATACCGAAATAAATCATATAAAAATCACCTTACAGAAGGAAAAGGAGCCTCCAGTCATTAAAGTGGAAGTGGATATAGGCGGCGTTGTGGAAGAAAGCTTCGAGAAGGTAAGTGAAGACGAACGGAAAAAGGCTGAAGAACTGCTTGGAAAGAAACTGAGAGAAGAAATTGAAAGCCTCCTGAAAAAAATGCAGGAGGA
>JAPSLU010000401.1 GCA_031180405.1 Bacillus sp. (in: firmicutes)
TTTAACAATATTCGAATTCACGGAACGCTGGGCTATTTAACGCCAGTCGAATACAAGAAAAAGGCCTTATAAAAATTGTCCAGTTTGGTGTAGACATTCCAGTATTTCATAATACGAATTTGAATCAACTTACTTTAAGTGTTTTTGATTTTAATCCTAGAGCAAAGAAAGTATATGAAAAGGTTGGATTTGCTTTAGAGAGCGTAGATAAAAATGACTTAGAATTTGAAGGAGAATGGATCGATTCTTTAAATATGATATTAACTAGAGATAATTGGTTAAGTAGGAAAGGAAATGTTTAAATGAATCTACTAAAAATAAATTCACTATAATTTTATTATGTTAACTTTTGGATTATAGGTTGGAAAGAATATAGAGGATAGGTACTGATAGAGGAAAGTTAGAAGTGAAAATTAACATATTGTAATTTTGGATTAAAATGGTATGAAGACAAGTATTTTTTAACCTACTACTTATCATTTAAAGAAAAACTTTTTAAGGAGTGTATCAGTGATTTATTATTCAAAAAAGAAGAAAATTAGAGGATGGAAACGTCATAAAAGGAAAATAGAAGTATGGAAACAAAATGTCATGAATTTGGATATGGAACAGATAAGGGAGGACAAAAGAGATTATGCGAAGCTTTGGATCCATCCGTTTTATTCGTGGAATAGAATAAATCCTCCAACCTGGTATAATCGACTTCTTTTAGAAGCGATGATTGATGTGTACTTAAATTGGTATGAACAAATGCTAAGTGAAAATAAAAAATTCTATTTAAAAATATGGCTTTATGAACCTAATTTTATCAGTTCCCAAATCGTTGTTGCTTATAAGGACTGCCTTCATTTTTACGATAAAACGTTTGATAAGCAGGAGCAAGAAAAGAATTTTCCGATTGAAAAATATGCTGCATTAAAGGACAAGTTAGAATTATTTAACTGGGAACCTCATATAGAAGCTGATATATATGAGTTAGGGGATTTAAAAGAGGATATCCAATATGGGATTAGAACAGAAGATGAAGTAACAGATATTATCAATCAATCGTACAAAACTGAAAAACTTGATATATCTAATTACGGAGAAGAGACTTTGTATAAAGTGAATGTTGGTGATGTCTGGGTAGGTACTTTAAAGACAAACAATCTTCCCTAATAAAGTATGTGCTTTTTCATGCTTTGGTAGATTAGTAAATTAATTGAAAAGCTGTATAAAATAATCTTTATGGACTTTGTAATTTTTGGTAAAATGTATTTGGAGATGTATAGAAAGGGGAATCAATCGTACATATGTGGAATACCTTGAACTGATTCGTTAATTGGATAGAGGCATAAGCGATCCTTACAAGTAAAGGATACGTTTATTTGTCTATCTAAAATCATTCAAGGGATACATGGAGTGGACAATGAAATTCCCATTGCCAAGCAGATACCTTTGTATATCTGCTTTTAATTATGTGCAAAAATACATCTCTATTGACTTCAACATGGCATCCCTACATTGGGGGAATTTTAAATGGGAAAAAAATATGAAAACGAAGAAATGCTAACAGGTGGGAATGTCTCAAACGTATATCGTTCGGGACACACTGTCCGACGGGAATTAAAGCCAGGTAGTACAAATATTCATAAGCTATTAAAGCATTTGGAGAAGAAAGGATTCGGTTTTGCACCAAAATTTTTAGGGGTTGATGAAAAGGGAAGAGAGATTTTATCATTTATTGAAGGTGAAGCAGGTAATTACCCTTTAAAAAATTACATGTGGTCTAATGATGTCTTAATGGAAATTGCGAAAATGCTTCGTCTTTACCATGATGCTGTTAGTGACTTTCCGGTAACAAATGATTGGAAACCGATCGATCAGACGCCAAACAAAACCGAGGTTATATGTCACAATGATTTTGCCGTCTACAACATAATTTTTCGAAACAAAAAACCAGTTGGCATTATTGATTTTGATGTTGCGGGTCCTGGTCCAAGACTTTGGGATATTGCCTATACTCTTTACACTTGCGTCCCGCTTAGCAGAGTTTATCATTCTGAAACTGGTGAAGCGGTACACTATCAGTCAATGCTCCATGCTGATCATCTAAAGCAAAGAGTTAAATTGTTTTTTGAATCATACGGTATGGGAATGGAAGAGGATTATTTGGAAATGGTTATTCTTCGATTAGAAGGATTGTGTAAATATATGAAAAGAAAAGCCGACGAAGGCGATCTTGCTTTTCAAAAAATGGTTAATGAAGGACATTTTGAACATTATCAAAAGGATATAGCATTTATTCGTGAGCATGGAAAAGAATGGATTTAAGGATGGAGCGTTAATCTTGGAAGATGGTAAGCGAATTTTGGATAACACCTTTTGAGTAAAAATGATAATTCTTAAAGGAAAGTATTCATAGTTATAAAAAGAAAGAATCCTGAGACCGAGGTGACAGATGACAGTAGTAAAAAAGCTAATAGAGAACCGTAGATTTTGGGGGTATGGTGCTGCTATATCGGTATTGCCGTATCTATTAATTAAAATCGCCTGGACTTTTGGGTTCTTCCTACCGAGCGAACAAATGGGAGATCCGAGTTGGCGTACTGCAAATGCAGTTACAATGGTTTTAGCCGCAGTTGGTATCCTGTTAGCATTGACGTTTTGCATGAAATGGGGTGAACGAGTACCCGCCTGGTTGATTGTGTTACCTGTCTGGGTTGGCACGGGTTTACTTATTCCAATGCTGTTGCTGGCACCTATCCTTGGTCCTGCTGCTATGATGCGTGATCAACAGGTAGGAGCGGCAAATGTTTGGATATATGAACAATTTTTTGTCATGATTTCACTTGTTGGGGTCGGAATCTGCTTACCTTTCGCCTTAGTTGGATACGCTAAAAGACGTTGGCCAGAGGCATTTGATAATCGAATCGACATTGATTTACTCCCAGGAAACAGCCAGAAACTGACAATTACTTTGGCAATGCTTGTCTCAGTTGGATGTATTCTGCTTGGAAGCATAAAGCTATTTTGGGGAGTTGGTGGAACGATTGGCATCAATCCAGCTATGTTGGATAACCGTGATTTATGGTGGCACCTATTGTCGTTAAACTCCAGTGTATGGGCCTTCGCAGGGGCATGGGGTTTGTTTACCCTAACCACTCGTCGTGGGTTGAAGAAGTTCTTTCCTCCCATGGGAGTCGCATGGATCTCGTCAGGAATGCTGTTCTCTTATAATCTCTTTGATCGCTTATC
>JAPSLU010000402.1 GCA_031180405.1 Bacillus sp. (in: firmicutes)
TAATATTATTTGGTGATGATGGCGAAGAGGCCACACCCGTTCCCATGCCGAACACGGAAGTTAAGCTCTTCAGCGCCGATGGTAGTTGGGGGTTTCCCCCTGTGAGAGTAGGACGTTGCCAAGTAAGTAGAGGGAAAGATCAGTAGAGATACTGGTCTTTTTTTATGTGAAAAAACCGAAGGTCCTTCAATGAGCTATATAATATGAGTTTGCAAAAAAGTCATTGAAATTAGCAAAAAAAGCAAATGATTTGCAAAATAAAAGCAGAATTTATAAGAAAAACTTAAAAACTTGCAAGAATGAGTCAAGAACCCCAAGATAAAAACTAAAAACTCGGAAGAATATTCCTAATAAAACCAATATATAATCCTCCACTTTGAGATCAGTAGAGATACTGGTCTTTTTTGTAAGTTATCTATAAAGAACTTTAATTATGACAGTGTTTTTGACCTTTTGAATTTGTTTATGAAAAAGGTAGCTGATCGAAAAATGTAGGCTATTGTCGATTGATAGATTATTCAAGGAAGTTGATAGACTTTTTGCTAGAGATGAAAGATTAGGAAAGTAAAACAGAAGGGCTCAATAAAAGCTTCCTCATATTGAAGATATACTAAAGCGTTAAAGGGAAAATCAATAGTATATTACATTTTTTACAAAAAATATCTTATTAACTATTTCAAATAGAAGTTCCCCGTATTCGCTATATTATCAGTTCATTCTATTATAAATCCCTCTAATTAAGAGAGATATAAAAAAATTTAAGTTATTAAGTTTTTAATGGTAATATTTTTATTTCTTCTGAAGTAATCATATACAGATAGATTAATCACGCTTACAAGATTAATACATAAAATCTATTCCAACTATCAAATGGTATAAAGAGGAGGAACAATACATGATTTATGCACAACCTGGTACTCAAGGGGCAAAGGTGGAATTTAAGTCTAGGTATGATAATTTTATAAATGGAGAATGGATACCGCCAGTAAAAGGGGAATATTTTGAGAATATTTCTCCAGTAAATGGACAAGTTTTTTGTGAAGTAGCACGTTCTTCAAAGGAAGATATAGAGCTTGCACTTGATGCCGCTCATGCAGCTAAGGATGCATGGGGAAAAACATCTGTTGCTGAGAGAGCAAATATCCTAAATAAAATTGCAGACAGAATTGAACAAAACTTAGAAATGATTGCGGTTGCAGAAACGTGGGATAATGGGAAACCAGTGAGAGAAACTTTAAATGCAGATATTCCATTAGCAATCGACCATTTTAGATACTTTGCTGGATGCATTCGGTCGCAAGAAGGTAGTATTAGTGAGATAGATAACGACACTATAGCCTATCACTTTAATGAACCACTTGGTGTAGTCGGACAAATTATTCCTTGGAACTTTCCTATACTAATGGCCACTTGGAAATTAGCACCTGCACTTGCAGCTGGGAACTGTGTTGTTTTAAAGCCAGCTGAGCAAACCCCGGCTAGTATTTTAGTTGTAATGGAGCTAATTGCAGACTTACTGCCAAAGGGAGTCGTTAACATTGTAAATGGTTTTGGTGTAGAGGCAGGTAAACCACTTGCGACTAGTAATCGAGTGGCAAAGGTTGCTTTTACAGGAGAAACAACGACTGGAAGACTTATTATGCAGTATGCCTCACAAAATTTAATCCCTGTAACCCTAGAGTTAGGAGGGAAATCCCCAAATATTTTCTTTGAAAATGTAATGGATCAAAATGATGATTTTCTAGATAAAGCAATTGAAGGTTTTGTTATGTTTGCTTTAAATCAAGGTGAAGTGTGTACTTGTCCTTCCCGTGCATTAATTCAAGAATCGATCTTTGATGATTTTATGGATCTAGCTTTAAAGCGTGTTAATCAGATAAAACAGGGTAATCCATTGGATACTAATACAATGATCGGCGCTCAAGCATCGACTGAACAATTAGAGAAGATCCTTTCGTATATTGATATCGGTAAACAAGAAGGAGCACAATTACTTGCTGGTGGAGAGAGAAGTGCTTTATCGGGTGATCTAAGAGGTGGATATTATGTTAAGCCGACAGTATTTAAAGGGAATAATAAGATGAGAATCTTCCAAGAAGAAATATTTGGTCCAGTTGTCTCTGTTACTTCCTTTAAAAATCAAGAGGAAGCCTTAGAAATTGCTAATGATACATTATATGGGCTAGGGGCAGGTGTTTGGTCTCGGGATATAAATACAGCTTACCGGTTTGGTAGGGGGATTGAGGCTGGACGTGTCTGGACTAACTGTTATCATGCTTATCCAGCACATGCTGCTTTCGGAGGATATAAGATGTCAGGTATAGGTAGAGAAAATCATCGAATGATGTTAAGTCATTATCAACAAACAAAAAATATGTTAGTAAGTTATAGCGCAACAAAATTAGGGTTCTTTTAAAATCATTAAAAATGACTTCTGTATTCTGTGATGGTACAGAAGTCATCTTATTTTCGAGGAGGAAAGAGAATGGAAAAAGTTAAAAGAGTAATATCCACAGAACAAGCTTCAGGTTTTATTGAACTTCTAAAAGACAAACATGGTCCTTTAATGTTTCATCAATCAGGAGGGTGCTGTGATGGTAGTTCGCCAATGTGTTATCAAGTAGACGAAATCATAATAGGAGAGCAAGATATTTTACTAGGGTATATAAATGATTGTCCTTTTTATATTGCGAAGGCACAATACGAGTATTGGAAGCATACCCAGCTTATTATTGATGTAGTAGAGGGAAGAGGCGGAATGTTTTCTTTAGAAGGACCTGAGGGGAAGAGGTTTTTAACTAGATCAAGAGTGTTTACAGAAGAGGAAAGAAATATTATTCAAAAAAACGAACTAGATGGTTGACTTAATGCTCTACATATTATACTATTAGATTCTGGCTGAAACGACGCCAACCAAATTATTATATTGAAAAAATATTTTTAAAATATTGTTGACTTAGTGATTTGTGAGTGGTATGATAAATACCTAGTCGTTACTGACTGATGATCTTTGAAAACTAAACAAAACCAAGCGTGCCAACGTTAATTTCGATTAACAAAAAACGTACTATATAGTACAAAACTTATGAGCTACATCAAACACTTTATTGGAGAGTTTGATCCTGGCTCAGGACGAACGCTGGCGGCGTGCCTAATACATGCAAGTCGAGCGAATCTGAGGGAGCTTGCTC
>JAPSLU010000403.1 GCA_031180405.1 Bacillus sp. (in: firmicutes)
GCTCTTCAGCGCCGATGGTAGTTGGGGGTTTCCCCCTGTGAGAGTAGGACGTTGCCAAGTAAGAAAAGGAAAAGATCAGTAGAGATACTGGTCTTTTTTTGTTTTGAAAAAACTATTAACATAGACAACTAATGAAAGGCAAGATTTCTTAAAAAACATTAATTATTATTGTACAATATAGAATTTTGAAATTTAGATTGTGGTAAATAAAAATAAATATCATCTTAAAAATAAAATTGATTTCATTAATAGTGTTTGAAGACATACTTATGAATATATATGTAATAGAATATATTATTTACTTAATTAGGGGAAATGAATATGGAAATGCTGGAGCTACTTAATCTTAATCAAGATACATACACAATGTTTATACGGATCTTTATTGCTGCTATTTTATGCGGAATTATTGGATTAGAACGTGAATTTAAAAGCCACCCTGCAGGTTTTAGAACTCATTTATTAGTTGGCATTGGTTCATGCCTTATGATGATACTATCTCTATATGGTTTTGATGAGTATCTTCAAAGTCATGATCAAATACAATTTGATCCTTCTAGAATTCCTTCCTATGTTATAAGCGGAATAGGTTTTTTAGGAGGAGGAACTATTTTAGTAAAAGGTGCTACTATTAGAGGTTTAACAACTGCAGCATCTATTTGGATTGTAGCAGGTTTAGGTCTAATAATTGGTGCCGGTATGTATGTATTAGCTTCTTTTACAACAATCATTGTGTTAATGTGTTTAATTTTTTTAAATAAATTAGAACAATATATGGATGTGAAGAAAACAAGAAGAAAAATGAAGGTTGTAGTAAATTCAACTAGGTCTTCAGCTGATCAAGTGATAAAGAAGTTATCATTATATAATATAAAGACAAATAAAATTGTGATGACATCATGTAGAAAAGATCGAGATGGAAAAGTGATTTTTTTCTATCAGTTTGATATTGATATTGATTCAATTCAGCATGAAATACTAGAGAAGGTACTTATTGAAATTAATGAAGTAGAAAAAATATTTTAAAAAGGTTTTACATGCCTTGAATTTGGCAATATTTAAAATGAAACAGAAGAGTTGAAAAATTTTTCTGTTCGTTTTATAGTTAGATTAAAGTCAAATATAGTCAAAGTCAGTGAGGGGGAGGTTGAGTGAGAAATATTTCAGACATTATTGAGCAGTACTTAAAAAAAGTGCTGGACAATAGTGGAAGAGAAATTGTTGAAATTAAACGCAGTGAAATAGCTGATCGATTTCAATGTGTGCCTTCACAGATAAACTATGTTATAAATACAAGATTTACAATTGAAAGAGGTTACGTGGTTGAAAGTAAGCGTGGTGGTGGCGGCTATATAAGAATTATTAAAGTCCGCGCAGATAATCAAGCTCACCTAATCGACCAAATTTTACGGTTAATTAATCAACGACTTTCACAGGCTGCTGCTGAGGATATTATCGGTCGGCTAGTTACCGAAGAAGTCATTTCTTCACGCGAAGCAAAGCTTATGTTGAGCGTTATTGATCGTTCCGTTTTATACATTGATCTTCCCCATAGGGATGAGTTAAGAGCAAGAATGGTTAAAGCCATGATAACTTCATTGAAATATAAGTGAAAGTAGGGGAGACGGATGATTTGCCAGGAATGTAATGAAAGGCCGGCAACGTTTCACTTTACAAAAGTGATAAATGGTGAAAAAACAGAAGTTCATATTTGTGAGCATTGCGCAAAAGAAAACAGCGAGCTTTTTATGTTTAATACAAATACTGGATTTTCATTAAATAACCTTTTAACAGGTCTACTCAATATGGAACATGGTATTGCAAAGTCTGAGGAACAAAATGTTTTTAAGACAGAAGATGTACCTCAATGCGAATATTGTAAGATGACCTTTCATCAATTTAAAAAAGTGGGGAGATTTGGCTGCTCAAATTGTTATGCAACATTTAAACATTATATAACGCCAATTCTTAGACGAGTTCATGGGGGTAACACAGTTCATGAGGGGAAGATACCTAAACGAATTGGTGGGGACCTTCATGTAAGGAAAAAAATAGATGAGCTGAAGAATCAAATCCATAACTATATCGTTCAAGAGGAATTCGAGAAAGCTGCAAAGGTTAGAGATGAAATAAGATTACTTGAAAAAAAAATAAGCAGCTTTGAAGAGGAGGGATCATAAATATGTCACTCCAAAACTTTATGAATAAAGCGATGAGTGCTTGGATGAGTCAGGAAGGTCCTGATTCAGACATAGTGCTAAGTAGTCGGATTCGTTTGGCACGAAATATCGACCGATATAAATTTCCCACACTTTCCACAAATGAAGAGTTACAAGAAGTTCTAAATTTCTTTGAAAGCACATATGCAAATAAAACATTCCAAAATATAGGTCAGCTAGAGTTTTTAAAAATGAATGATTTAAAGCCAATACAAAAGAGAGTATTAGTTGAGAAACATTTAATAAGTCCTAATCTGGCTGACCATTCAATCTATGGAGGATGCTTACTTTCTGAAAATGAAGAAGTTAGCATTATGCTAAATGAAGAAGACCATATTAGGATCCAATGTCTTTTTCCGGGTTTTCAGCTTGAAGAAGCTTTGAATATGGCAAATCGATTGGATGATTGGATTGAAGAGGAAGTTGATTACGCTTTTGATGAACAAAGAGGTTACCTGACAAGTTGTCCCACAAATGTAGGAACAGGACTTAGGGCATCAGTTATGATGCATTTACCAGCACTTGTACTTACTCAAAAGATTAATCGAATTATTCCGGCCATTAATCAATTAGGTTTAGTTGTTAGAGGAATTTATGGCGAAGGAAGTGAAGCAATAGGAAATCTCTTTCAAATATCTAATCAAATTACCCTTGGTAAATCTGAACAAGATATTGTGGAAGACCTGATAAGTGTTGTTCAACAGCTTATTAAACAAGAGAGATCAACTCGGGAAGCCCTTTATCAATCATCTCATATTCAACTTGAAGATAGGGTTTATCGTTCTTTTGGAACATTAGCATTTAGCCGAATTATCGAGTCAAATGAAACAGCAAAATGTTTATCTGATGTTCGATTAGGAATTGATTTGGGTATTATTAAGGACGTATCTAGAACGATTCTAAATGAACTTATGATTTTAACTCAGCCAGGATTTTTACAACAGTATTTTGGTGGAC